>SLNO01000123.1 GCA_007132975.1 Balneolales bacterium | reverse complement strand
CGCCAACGCCAGTCCCCATCCACCCGGGCAGGTATTACCCATAAATAGACCGGCCTGATACCGATGACCTCCCGCCGGTCGGGTTTCCAGTCGCCCATGTCGAATGTGTGGGAAAGCACGCGGGTGCCGGGCCTGAGACGGGAAAGAAGCACAGGCCGCAGTCGCAGGTTCACGGTGCCTAACAAAAACATGGTGATGACGGTGGCCTGGCTGAAGTCGGTTTCAAAAAGGTCCTCTTCCAGGAAAATCACACGGTCATGGACGCCGGCATCGCGCGCATTCCGGTTTGCCTCGATATTGCGCTGGGGGTCAAGGTCCACACCATGTCCCAACGCGCCCCGTTTTGCCGCGGCAATGACGATGCGTCCGTCGCCTGAGCCCAGGTCGATAAGGTAGTCGCCAGGGCCCACGCCGGCCAAGTCCAGCATCCCCTCGACCACTTCGGGTTCGGTGACATAAAATGGCACATCAAGGTCCTGGCCTGAGATGACCCGGAGCGGGATGGTGGTGAACAGAAGTATGAGTGCAAGTCGCATCGAATGTTAAGAATGGGTGGATGGGGCCGGCCGCTTATGCGATGCCACAGGTAGCGGGCGGCAGGCGATGAAAGATCATAAAACCTGATCAGATAAGGAAATTAAAATCAATGTCCTTAGCAGCTAGTCTGCCGCAATCATCATCGCGTAAGATACCGGAGGTGGAGCCGAAGGCATCGTTTGCCGTTGGACTGGTACAAAAATTCCCAAAGGATTTTGACTCGATTATTAACGCAATTTTTTTTAAAAAATGTTGGAGACATTGAAAAATTTAAGTAATGTGTTGGCGCAGGTGACATTACTTATTATAGATTGCAAGTAAGCGGAGGAAAAGTAAAAGCACATAAGGGTATTTCCGCATTCGAGGTAGCGCCGTAACCGCACATCATATTATTTCATTTGCGCATGCGACTGCATATCTGGTCTGCCGTACCGGATGTACAAGCCTTTCTATCCTGGCAGTCTTCCATCTGTATAGCTGGAAACAAAAACAAAGAACCTTGGAGCATCTAATATGGAATGCAAATCTACGGAATACGGAGGAATACGAGCATGTAAAGGGATGGTTTTTGCCATTCTGGCTGGTATTCTGATACTGGGTACGGCGATGTAGTCCCTGGCACAGACAACTGTTCGGGGAACGGTGACCGACGCGGAATCCGGTGATGTACTGACAGGTGTAAACATAGTTATTTCTGGTACCCTGGAGGGGACTACCACGGATCTGGACGGCAACTTCGAGCTGACCGTCCCGACCTTGAATGAGACGCTTGTGGTCTCTTTCATCGGCTATCAGAGGCAGAGGGTGGCCATTGAAGGCAGGAGCACGCTTGATATCAGGCTGGCACCTGAACTCATCATTGGTGATGAGCTGGTCATCACGGCATTTGGCCTTGAGCGCGAAACAAAGTCGCTTGGCTATGCCATCCAGCAGGTGCGCTCCGACCGCATCATAGAAACGCGTCAGCCCAACATCGTAAACGCCCTGCAGGGACAGGTGGCGGGTGTGCAGATCACCAATTCCGGCGGTGCTCCGGGTGCTTCGTCCATGATGCTTATCCGGGGCGGTACGTCTTTGAGCAGCGACAACCAGCCGCTGTTTGTCGTGGATGGTATTCCGATCGACAACAGCACTACCGGCGAACTCAACTCTCCCGGATCCAACCGGGCTATTGATATCAATCCGGCGGACATTGAGAGCATCACCATCCTGAAGGGGCCGGCGGCGGCAGCGCTTTACGGACAGCGTGCCGGTTCAGGCGCGGTGGTCATCACCACCAGGCGTGGTGCCGAAGGACGTGCCGTGATCGATTACGCCAGCACGGTTTCCTTTGACCGCGTAGGCAACATCCCGACACTGCAGTCGCGCTACAAGCAGGGTGAGCAGGGTGTCTTCGATCCGAATGCAACGGGTTCGTGGGGACCGGCTTTCCAGTCCGGTGAAACGGTTTATGACAACCTGGGCGACTTTTTTCAAACGTCGTTTACACAGAACCACGATATTTCCCTCAGCGGCGGTACAGCCAATTCGAGATTCTACGCCTCGGCGTCCGTCATGGATCAGGGTGGTATTGTGGAGCACAACAACAGCTTCAACCGCAACTCCTTCCGTCTGACCGCCGATACACGTGCCGGCAGCAATCTTCGCCTTGAAGGTACGGCAAGTTATGTGGAAACCGATCGCCGTTATGTTTCACAGGGAAGCGCCGGCGGCGTGATGGGTGCGCTCTTCTGGCCGCGCAATGACAACATGCGTGATTATCTGAATGCCGACGGCACCCAGCGGACCATAACAGGCAGTGACAACCCCTACTGGGGAACCATCAACAAGCCCTTCAAAAGCGATGTCTCCCGCTCCATGATCGTGGGAAGTGTCTTCTACGATCCATTTGACTTCCTGAATATCACCTACCGTTTGGGTACGGATCGCTACACCGACAGCCGTGAGAATTATCAGGCTACCGGAGCAATGGCAGCAATGGGCGGTATCATTACCAACTCAGAGATCAACAATCAGATTACGACGTCCACGTTGATGGTCAGCACTGGGCGAACCTTCGCTGATGCGATCAACACAAGACTGACAGTCGGCCATAACGTTGAAATGCTGGACCGCAGCGTGATGTCGCAAACCGGTCAGAACTTTATCGATCCTGACTTCCCCAATATCAACAATGTGGTGGAACAGGACCGTCGGACGTCCCGCAATGAGACCCAAAGAAGATTGATCGGTGCTTTTGTGGACTTCGACATTGACTGGAAGGATATGGTATTTCTGAACTTCCGCGGACGCAATGACTGGTCGTCCACACTTCCTGTAAACAACCGCTCTTTCTTTTATCCGGCAGTGAGCGCTTCAGTTGTCCTTACGGAGGTTATGAATGAACTGGGTTATAATATTCAGGGTCCGGCGCTCTCCTACATCAAGCTGCGCGGATCATGGGCGCGCGTAGGCAAGGATGCACCGCCGCACATCCTGGCCAATACCCTGGCGACCGCGACTAACACGTTCACCGTTGCCCCCCTGGGCTTCATCTCCAATGTGAACAACTTCTACGGCAACCCGGCACTCAAACCCGAATTCACCAACTCCTTTGAATTTGGAGCAGATTTCCGTTTCCTGGACGAACGCCTCGGACTCGATTTCTCCTACTACAGGACCGAGACCGACGAGCAGATCCTGGGAACGCGGACACCCCCATCCACCAGCAGCTTCCTGGCCTATCTTAACGGCGGAAGCATCCGGAACGAAGGGGTGGAAATCATCCTGAACACCCATCCGGTTCGCAGGTCGCGGTTTGACTGGCGGTTGGATCTGAACTTTGCCAAGAACACGGCCTCAGTGATCGATCTTCCTGGAACTCTGGACCGGGTTGAGCTTTCCGACTCATGGGCGGCATTCTCCGTAGCCCAGGGTTCCGCATTTGTTGACGGCCCGCTTTTCGGCATCAACGGACGTGTCTGGCGGACCAATGACGATGGCGAACTGCTGCTTGACAACCGGGGTTACCCGCAGGTCTCGCCCGTGCTTGAGTATATCGGCAATCGTGAGCCGGACTGGATCGGTGGCATGACCAACACGTTCAGCTATCAGACATGGTCGCTTTCCTTCACATGGGATGTGCGCATTGGCGGCAAGATCTTCAATGCCACCGAGAACGCGCTGGTCCGGTCGGGCCTTAGTACCAAGACGCTGGAGCGCGGTCAAACCAAGGTCTTTGACGGCATTATTGAATCGACCGGCGAGCGCAATACCCAGGCCGTCCTGCTGGATCAGGACTACTACACCAGCCTGTACGCGCTCAATGCCCGTGAATTTGTCGAGGACGGCACATGGTACCGTCTGCGATTTGTCACATTGAGCTATGCCGTTCCGGCACAGCGCCTTGCCAACCTGCCGATAAGCAGCCTCCAGTTCTATGTGACCGGACGGAACCTGCTGCTCTTCACCAACTACTCTGGCGTGGATCCTGAAGTATCGGGCGCGGGAGCGGGCGTTGGCGGAGCCGGTTCCTTTGGATTTGACAACCTGGGTGTTCCTGCTACACGCGGTGTCGATTTCGGCTTGAGGCTCAGGATCTAGACAGGTCCTCAACAACAAATTTGAAAAAGAAAACGAAAATATTTAGAAGGTTGTAACCATGAAAAACAAACACTTGAAGATTGGAAGTATTCTGCTTCTTGTCCTTTTTCTGGGCAGTGCGTGTGAGGATTTCCTGTCGGTGAACGACAACCCGAACCTCCCGTCGCAAGTCCCGCCTGAAAACAGGATCCTGGGAGCCATCCGCACCAGCAACGGGGCATCCATGTGGCGTGGCACTCGAGAAGTTAGTGCCGTAATGCAATATGGGGTTACCCGGAACACGACCGGGGCATTCTGGAATGCTGAAACGTGGCGTTTTACATCCGCCTATTTCTTCTGGCAGAACGCCTACACCTGGGCGCTTCCCAATGCCGTGGATCTGATCCGCCTTGGTGAAGAAGATGGGTCCCCGCACTTTGTTGGCGTTGGCAAGACATTGCAGGCGCTCAATTTCGGGATGCTTGCCGACCAATTCGGGGCCATTGTGGTCTCGGATTCGTACGACGGGATATCCCAGGTTAACCTCACACCAGGATTCGATCCACAGGATGAGGTCTATGAAACCATCATCCGGATACTGGATGAGGCCATAGCGGCTTTCCGCCAGGCAGAGAACAACACTCCGATCAACCGGACCGGTGGCGATGTGCTCTATCAGGGAGACATTGAGAAATGGGAACGCTTCGCCTGGTCACTGAAAGCCCGATACCTGAACCATCTCTCCAAGAAGAGCAATCTGTACGATCCGGCCGCCATTATTGAAGCGGCTACCAACGGTTTCAATGCCGACGGCATGGATGCCGAGTTCAATTACTCGGCCGGAAGCCTTCAGACCGAAGAGAACCCCTGGTATAGCTGGGGCGGATTTGTCAACGTTGACAACCCGCGGTTCTTCACCTGGAGCCAATTTTTCGTGGATCTGCTGACCAAATTCCCGGTCACGGAAAACGAATACCAGGATCCGCGTATCAGCCGCATCATGCAGCCGGCATCGTCTGATGGCGAATATCGCGGTCTGCGTCCGGGCATGGGGCTTGCCGGAGGACAGGGAGGATCGGGTGAGTTCACCAATCCGGAAGACTATGGCCGTTTCAGCAATTCTGGCTTCTATACCCAGATAGATTCACCGATGCCCTTCATCACCTACTCGGAAGTGAAACTGATCGAAGCGGAAGCGCGCCTGCGATCGGGGGATGTCCCGGGTGCACTGGCGGCATTTGAGGAGGGCGTGCGTGCCAATATGCGAAAACTGGGTGTGGCTCCGACCGAGATCGAGGACTATTGGGCGGCGCTTGTTGCCGACGGTGTTTCCTCGCACTTCACGAACCTCACCAATGGACTGAGCCATATCATGCGACAGAAGTATATTGCCCTGCCACTCAATCCCGAAATATGGGTGGATATGCGCAGGATGGACTACAGTCAGAGCATCTATGGCCCCAGCCTCCAGCGTCCCGCCAACCTGAATACCATCATTTTCAGTGAAACTGACGAGACCGACTGGATTCGAGCCATGGTCTACGAAGGCAACGAGGAGGTGAGGAATCCCAACAACGTCCCCCCAAACACACCGGCCATTCGTCTGAGAAGCCGCGTCTGGTGGGATACTGCCGAATAATCAGTGCCAAATATTTGTTAGCAGGCCTTCCCGGTGTGGTTTCATGCCATGCCGGGAGTGCCTGCTTTTTTTTGACATGACCGATACATAAACAAGTATAAAGGAAATCCATGCCATACCCATACCTTACGCTGCAGTCTGCGGCTTGCCAGGCGAGCCGCGTTCAGTCTGTCCGTGTATATGGTCGTATTTTGCCACTTGCCGCATTGCTGATCCTGATGCTGACCGGTGCCGGCTGCGATGACAGCGACCCAACCCTGCGCATCTTCGAAAAACCCATCATTTTCAACGAAGAACGGGAGCATCTTTCCCTGGAATACATGAAAGTGCGGCATGGCATCGAAGCCGAAAGCGCCGTCATTGATCCGCGTATGGTGGTCGTACACTGGACGGCCGTCTACTCTATCGAAGAGACCTTCGACATCTTCAATCCCGTGCGGCTGCGTGGCAGGGCAGAACTGCAGGACGCCGGAGCCCTCAACGTATCGGCCCATTTTCTGGTGGACAGGGACGGAACCATCTTCCGCCTGCTGCCCGATACCACATTCGCCCGGCACACAATCGGGCTGAACTACATGGCTATAGGTATTGAAAACATCGGCGGATCGCAGGCACCCCTCACCCGCGCCCAGCTCAGGGCCAATACCGAACTGATCACATGGCTGGCAGGCAAATACGACATCGAATACGTGATCGGGCACCACGAATACCAGGACTTCCGGGGGTCTGATGTCTGGATGGAGACGGATCCGGACTACCTGACATACAAAGTTGATCCGGGACCGGAATTCATGCGCCGGCTCCGGGAGCGCCTCAAGCCTCTTGAGTTCAAATCAGGCCCGTAACATCACTACGGCAGGTCATTATCGCTGCTAGATCGTCTGTCATTTTGCAACCGAATTTCGCTTTTTCCGCGCGGCAGCCACGGTTTTTGCCCAATGGGCTTTTGGCGGTTCCACAAGCGGCGGACGCTCATTCAGGTGGCTCACCATGCTGTCCGTGTGCTTGTCACGTTTATCCAGCAGTTCAAGGACCTCCATTCGGGCGCCGTAGGTGTAATGGAGGAAATCCCGGGCTTCCGGGGTGAGCGTGACATCGTAAAGCCGCACCAGTGTGTCGGCCATCTGTTCCGCTGCCACATCCAGCCGGTTGTCGGCCTCGCCGGCCATGCGCCTGCCCAGCTCCGCCTTCTGCATGGCGTTCATCTCGGGAGAGAGTTCGCCCAGGTACATAGCTTTGGTGGCATTTATGTTACGCTGGATTTCTGGTTTGGACAATCGGATGTGCGGCTCCAGGGCCAGAGCAATCTCAATAGCCAGATAACGGGCCGCCATGGAGGCCGACGCCTCCCGGGATTGCAGGGCTTCCACATCCTCAAGATCAAGTGAGTGGTCGTCCGGCGGACGGAAGGTGAATCCCGTTTTGTGCACATCGAGCTTTTCAAAATACCATGCCAGGTGGCGGCAGACCTCCAAACGGGCATCATCATCAAGTGAGATGGTGTTTTCGAGGATGCGGATCCCCCTTTTTCCGGTGCCCAGGTTAAGTGCGCCGGGGTCGCCGTACGCCTGTGAAACAAGCTTCTCCCAATTCCGCGCCGCTTCAAGCAGCCGTGCGTGCCGGCGCCCGGTCTCGCGGTAGGCTTTGTAGGACATGTTGTAAAGTTCCATGCTGGTACGCATGATACGGATCAGCCGTTTCCGTTCCGCCAGCGAAACGTTCGGATCGGTCGTGGCACGGGCGATGTCATCGGCCAGCCGATCGATGATGGCCGTGACCTCATCCACCAGCTGGTAGATCGAAATGCCTTCGGGCAGCTCCTCCCGAGTGACATAGCCGGTTTCCACCAGAAAAGCGGCCAGCGCACGGATCCGGTTGCCACCCCGGGCCTGGTAGACGCGATACTGGCTTCGCCGCACCTCCAGCTCGTCAAGGGCGCGTGCAAATTTCCACCTGCCGCTGTATTCGAAAACGAGTGTCGGGATCTCCCGGCCGTTGATCAGTTCGAACGCCAGGATGATGACCTCCTCCACATCGCGGAAAGTCATCAGATGCGGGTTGTTGTTTTCGATGGAGGACATGATCCGCTGCAGAAAGAACGGTTCGCGCGCCACGCCACGGCGGGAAGTACCGATGCTGCCGCCGGTGAACCATTGCCTCAGTTCGCGCGCGGCGTCCGGGGCGTTTTCCCCGAGATCCATGACGGCACGGTGGATCTGATCCCGGTATTCGGCATACAGCTCCCGCACCCGCGAGTAGAGCCCGATGCGCCGGTAGGTGTAGATCTGTGCCATGATCCGGCCGATCTCGCGGTCGCCGGTGAGGTCCGTGAACGCGATGGAGACCCCGTAGGAGGTAAGGTCCACACGCCGCAGCAGCTGAAGTGCCGCCTCGCGCCGCCGCGCATCCCCCTCCCAGGCCTGCACGTTCATGTCCCGGGTGGCCAGGATCAGGTCGCCCAGCTTGTCGGTCACCTCCAGTACATCCCGCTCGCCCTGCTCCTTGAGATACCCGCGGGTGTTGATGTAAACAAGCCGCGCCACAAGTCCGATCAGCCCCGACAAAGCCGTGAAACTGACGAAGTAGATCAGCAGCTGCAGGGACGGCAGCTGCCCGAAACCGATGTAGTACCCGCCGATAAGCCCGAGCCCGGTCACCGGACCGGCCGTCCAGAACAGCTGCATGAGCGTGTGCGAGAGGCGCACCTTGTTCAGACTGCGCCTGAAACGGCGTGAATGCTCGTTTTTGTCGCGGTCGAGGGTGATGCGGTCGCTTCTGTCGGTTCGGTGGTCGCTCAAGGGTCTGGAAATTTTCCGGGTGGATGCGGCTCCGGCTTCAATGCTGGCCGGGGTCAGGGGAAAATAACGCCTGCGCCGGACTTTTGATATATCCGGTCTGCGATACCGAAATGTTGTCAGGTGAGTCTCCATTTGCGACAGATCATTGTGCCGGGTAGAATACAGGTGCCGTTGAGACCAGACATCGCGACCCGGGTGCAAAAGGAAAATAGCCACCGCTTCGTTTCACCTGCAGTTTTCGTATTTTTTACCGCTTTAAAAAACCCTCCGGCAGCGTCTACGCGCACCTGCCTCCCCGATATCTACAGGAACAGGCCTGAAATACATGAACACGTTTTCCCAAATCAGCAAGAAAATCGCTGAATCCAGCTGGTTCAACAACTTCATCCTGGCAGTCATCCTGGGCGCCGGCATTATAGTCGGGATCCAGACCTATGGGGATCAGGTGGCGCACTTGAAGGGGCTGCTCTGGATCCTTGACAAGATCATCCTCTTCATTTTTCTGGTGGAAGTGGTCATCAAAATGGCTGCGGAAGGAAACCGTCCGCTCAGGTATTTCCGGGATCCGTGGAATGTTTTTGATTTCACCATTGTGGCCGCCGGTTACCTTTCGCTGCTGTTTCCAGAGGTGGAAGGGGTTTATGCCGCCGTCTTCCGCCTGGTAAGGGTGCTGCGTGTCTTCCGTATTGTCCGGACCATACCAAAGCTTCGGCTGTTGGTCAATACCCTTCTCAAATCCATCCCGTCCATCGGATACATCGGCATCTTGCTTAGCGTCGTGTTCTATATCTACGCCACCATGGGAGTGTTCCTGTTCCGCTACAACGACCCGGTGCATTTTGGGAACCTGCAATTGAGCCTGCTGTCACTGTTCAGGATCGTAACCCTGGAAGACTGGACCGATATCATGTACATCAACATGTATGGTTGCGATCATGCCATCTGGGGATATGGTGAGGCTGGGGGATGTACGGATCCCAGGGCCTATGGCTTTGGGGCCGCCCTTTACTTTGTGACGTTCGTTCTGATCGGGACGATGATCGTCCTGAACCTGTTCATCGGTGTGATCATGAACAGCATGGATGAGGCCAAGCGGGATGCACGCGAAGAGGCCGACAGGATGAGCAGCCTGAGAGAAAAAAGTCTCCAGGAGGAACTGGAGAGCGTTTCAGACGAGCTTGACGAGCTGCGCAACCGTATCAATTCCATTGCCGGGCGCCACCGCAAGGGCAAAGGCGGTCCTGGCGTGACCGAGACTTAGAAATTTGTATTATTCATCGGCATTGACACCGGCATCGGCATCGAAACCCGGTCCGGGCTCAAACCCGGGGATCTCGAAAATGCCAAAATCCACCAGGACGCTCGCGCCACCGTTGATTACAAACTGGACCGATATCACAGCAAGGATGAGACCGAACACCTTGGTGATGATCTGCTTTCCGCTGTCGCCCAGGTAACGGACAATCACCTTGGAGTAAACCATGGAGTAGTAGCAGGTCACCGTGGTTATGAGGACGGCCAGAAATACCAGCCCGGTGTGGTAGATGGTCGGGGCCTCGCTGGTGAGGATCATGACCGTTGCAATAGATCCCGGGCCGCTGATGAACGGGATGGCCAGCGGTATCACCGATATGTCGTCGGCAATCTCCCCCTCGGGCTTGGTCTGCTTGCGTTCATCTTCCTGTTCTCCTTTGCTCCGGATCATTCCCATGGCAATACCGAAGAGGATGATGCCCCCGGCTATGCGGAATGCGGCCAGTGTGATGCCGAAAAGCTGGAAAATGACACCGCCAAGAAGCGCGAATATGAAGAAGAGACTGGTGGATATCTTCGTGGCTTTGAGCGCGGTATCTTTTCTCTTCTGCTCGTTCATGCGGGTTGTCAGCGACATGAAGGCGAATGCGGTAGTCAGCGGGTTCACGATAACAAAGATGGCCGCAATGGTGATCAATAAATAGATGACAGTGGTTTGGACAATATCGAGTACTTCCATAAATAAGTTGTTTTAAACGATACTCACATCGGTTTCAATAGTTAACTTTCTAAAATAACGGTGGGTATTTTTCCATCGTTCCGTAACAACAAGGCCTCCAGTGTCTACAAGCCGGCCACATGTACGGTCAATGCGGGCAGGTTATTTTTTGATGTGTTACGCTTTTCACTCAGGCAGGCAACGCGTAAGTTCTGTCAGGTTGAAACCCAACATCACAATCTTTTTTAATTCATATGGACGTTCCGCAGCTGGTATCGGGTTTTCAGGAAGGGCTGGAAAATTTCCGTCCGTTTTTCTGGTGGATGGCGGCCGGATCCATCCTTGTCTTCCTCTCCTCGATGCTTTTGATCCCCTGGCTGATTGTCAGGCTGCCAGAGGATTTCTTCCAGAGTAGCGACCGCGCGATCCCCTACCTGACAACTGGTCATCCTGTCTGGAGGTTTGTAATAACGGTTGTCAAAAATCTTGCCGGTGCCGCATTCATCATGGCAGGGCTGATCATGCTTTTCATCCCCGGTCAGGGTATCCTGACCATGGTCGTCGGCTTCATGCTGACCAGTTTCCCAGGCAAGCAGCGAATAGTGTACTGGTTCGCATCCAGAAATGCCATTTTCAGGTCGCTGAATGCGCTGCGAAGGCGCTGGAACAAGCCACCGTTTTCATCGGTCATCATTGTTGGCAGGCGGGAAACGGGAGAGTGATGGTGCAGCCCTCCGGAGTGTCGTCCTGTGACAGCTAATAAAATGGCGGCAAACCGCATCCACCCATATCTCGACCGGTCAAAAAGGTCTGGATCCTGCCTACTTGATGAGCTGTATTTTCCGTGACAGGGTCTCTCCACGGTATTGAAGGCGATAGACATAGGTTCCGGAGGGTAACGGCATCTCGCGGGTATCCAGTGTAGCCGTATGCGCACCGGCGCGAAGCGGTTCGTTCACCAGGGTTGCAATTCTTTTTCCATACAGGTCGAACAGGTCAAGCCGGACACTGTAGGCGCCCGAATCCTCAGGAAGGTAGAAGCTGAAGGTGGTAACCGGGTTGAAAGGGTTGGGGTAGTTCTGGGCCAGGAGCAGGCGTTCCGGCACCTCTTCCTGCTCGCGGTCTGAAATACCGAATACATCGCGGGCTCTTGGGGTGCGGATAGTCTGTTCAAAGAAATCCAGCAACTCGCCTTTCGGGTTAAATGCCTGGGCAATGCGTGATTCGGGGTAGAGGATAATCTCCCAGAAGTGATGGTCATCGGAAACCTTTTCGATATACCATCGTTTGTGAGCTTCTTCATCTTTGCGGGTCCTCACTCCCCATGCACCGTCGCCGATGTAGACGACCCCTAGCAGATCCACCTGATTGTTGCGGATCGGTTTGGTTCGCTTGAAAGTATGGTCATGGTTTTCGAATGAGAGGCTGATTCCATATTCCTCGAAAAGAGGCACCCAGTATGTACGGATCAGCGAGCTGAATGAGTAGCTGTATGACCGGAAGGAGGGCCAGGCGGGGATGTGGTAGACCGGGAAGACATGCGGGATGTCTTCGCGATCGGACAGTGCCTGGCCAAGCCATTGCGTCTGGGTGCCGGCAATGGGTGACAGATGTTGGCTGTCCAGGACAATGATGCTCAGATAGTTTCCGACATCCACGGCGTAGTACGCTCTTTTGCCGGGCTTGTCGAAGAAGGTGAAGTAGAGCGGTGCCTTGTCGGGTGTCTGATTGTATCCACCCTGGACCTCATGATTGCCGATGGCGGGGATAAACGGGACAAGATACCCTTCACTGGTAACCATGTGTTCCTGCCAGATCCCAAGCAGCTCGAACCAGAAACCGATGTTTTGCGGGTTGCCGTCGGCGTAGGCCCAATCTCCGCCTATTACGGCAAAATAGGGATCTTTCGTTGCAGCGGCCTTGGTGGTTGGTGTCATCAACTCGGCATTGTGGCGCATGTCGCCGCCCGTCACAAAGCGGACGGGCTGCTCCAGCTCTGCCGGAAGCGTACGAAACCGGTTGACAGCCCCGCTATCCCCGATACGGAATTCATAGCTGACACCCGGTGCAAGATCCGCCAGCTTCACCTCGAAAAGGGTCCGTTCCGAACCGGGGACACCTGTCTGGCGGGTAATGTCGTGCCGGTGCCAGGTCTGCCCGCCATCCCGCCGATATTGAAACTCTTGAGGGTCGGGGGTGGATGTGACCCAGCTGATGCGGATGGATGTGGTCGGGTCTTTGAGGAAGTAGGAATAGACAATTGTTTCGCCGTCTTTTGCCGTGACAGAAACCGGATACGCCAGGGCAAACAAAAGCAGGCTGACCGGCAATAGCAACATTGAGGAGTAAACGCGGAATCTGAAATGACGTCGCATGTATTTGTGATACGTTAGTTTCCAGGCGTATGGGTCCCTGGATTCATCTATTGATCAAATGACGGAAAAAGCTGGAATAATGCAACAGATAGAGTGCCAGGTTAGGGTGCCCGGAAACCTGTTTCAATTATATGAGTTTAGTTTAATCTGGAACGAAGTCATGCAACTGCAGATTGCGCGGGTTTTGATGCTTTTCCACAAGCAGGATTTCACTATTATGTAAAGATGCGGGTCCGGGATACGGCAGATTGTGGCATCCTGTCCTGTGAATCAATCGGCATCCCAAGCGAGAGCAGGTAACTATCATGTGCCATATTCTGCAGGTATCTATGAGAAATTTATATAAAAGCCGGACCATCGGGCTCATGGCCATGCCGTTTATAATGGTTTTTTCCGGCCTTGTTTTTTCAGCGGACGCGGATGCAAACGGGATGCTGTCTTTGGCGGAAAACGAAGCGAATGAACAAAGTCTGTCACAGGCAGGTACGGGCACTCATGCCGAATGGGCCGGACTAATGCACATGCAGATGGCGGCAATGACGGCCGAGCAGAACCTGCCGAATGCCGTCGCCGCGCTTGTTTCAGGTGATGAAATCCATCTGTTGGCGGGGTACGGCTTTGCCGATATGGATACGGAGGAAGAGGTGGATCCAACCCGGCACCTGTTTCGAACCGGATCCGTTGCCAAGATATTCACATGGACCGCCCTCATGCAGCTTTATGAGAAGGGACTTCTGGATCTGGATGATGACATCGCAAGACACCTGCCGTCGGATGTGACGTATCCGGTCCGTTTCCGGGGGGATGTGGAACCGATCACATTCCGGCACCTGATGACACATACGGCTGGGTTTGAGGATGTCCTGGAGGATCTGTTCATGTTTGAGCCCCAGGCACCGCTCGGTGAGTACATCCGCCGTCATCGTCCCGCCCGCATCTTTCCAGCCGGGAAGGTCATGGCCTATTCCAATTACGGGACCGCCCTGGCCGGATACATCGTAGAGCGGATTGCGGAGATGCCTTTTGAAGCGTATGTCACTCGTCACATATTCGAACCGCTGGGCATGGACAACAGCACCATGGAGCAGCCACCGCACGGAGAGTTGGCCGATCGGCTCGTGACACCGTATCGCTGGGTGGACGGGCGTTTCCTGCCGGGCCGGTTTGAGCATATGCCCTCGCCGGCAGGTGGACTCAGTATTACCGCTGCGGACATGGCCCGTTTCCTACAGGCCAGCCTGCGCGGGGGTGCACTGGCAGGGAATCGGACTGCCGATGATGCTCGCGTCTATGATGTGGAAAACGATGATAATGAGCCATACAGTAATTATGCGCAGAAGGGACGTTTCCTTGGGGAGGAAACACTCGCACTGATGCACACACCGCTGTTCACGCACCATCCGCTGCTTGGAGGCATGGCATACGGCTACAAGGAATTCCGTGTCAACGGGTACCAGATCGTGTTCCACGGAGGCAGCAGTTCGGTGTTTGATGCCGGCTTCTATCTGATACCTGAGCTGGACCTGGGCATATTCATAGCATACAGCGGTGGTTCCTACTCCGGTCATCGCCAGATCCTGCGCGCTTTGCTCGAAAACTTCATTCCTTCATGGGATGAAGATGAAGGGCTGCAGTTGCTTAGAGATACGGTTCCGCCCGTGTCCGGTGCTCCCGGGGTATCAGGCCTGACCGGGGAGTTCCTGCAGAGCCGGACGATCGCTACCGGATCCGACCGGCTGTTGAACCTGATCATGGGCACATTATTTGTGTTTCCGGTGGATGAGGAACGTTTTTCAGCAACCATACTGGGTCAGGATTTTGTCTTTGAGGAACTTGCTCCGGGGATTTACCGGAATATGCAAGATACCGGAGTGTATCCCTTCGGTCCGCTGCGTTTTCTGGTGGCCGGCAAGGCACCGGACGGACGGCTGATGCTTGCGGCCGACGGGCCCATGACCTATATCCGTGCGCCGTGGTACGGCGGGTCGGCCATGGCTCTGGCGATCTTCGCCCCCATGTTGCTGCTCGCGGCCGGAACGCTGCTCTTACTTTTCGCCGCATTTTTAGTACGCAAGTTCAGAGGCCGCTCCGATGAAGCAGATGATGGAGCAGATGTCAGACCAGAAAACGATGCAGGAATTGGCGGAAGTGATGATCCGGCAGTCAGCGCAATACCCGCTCACAAGGACTTGCTTTCATGGCACACGCTGCTCACTGGCAATGCCCTGCTTGTGGCCCACGCCGCCGTGCTGCTGATCACGGTTTTTCTGGTAATCCTCTACGGACAGCCGCATCCCGTGCATCTGCTCCCGGAATCTGCTTTCACTGGCCGCTCCTGGGTGGATGCGGTTCTTGATCTGCTGCCCCTGGTGATCACACTGCTGGGGCTGGGTGTTGTCTGGACCGCCATCCACTCATGGGTAAAAAGGCACCGGCGCCTGGCTGCACGCATCTTTTACAGCCTCTACGCTGTCTGGACACTGGGCCTGGCCTGGTTCTTTTACTACTACGGGATGCTTGGGCTGTAACTTTTCCGCAGGGGTTTGGGGCTGGTTTGGACACATTCTGCGTCGGGCCGCCGCTCACCACGGTCACTCGGGAATCACAACGGCATCGCTCAGCGGGGATTGGCCGCCATCGGACGTGAACGCCTTTACGGCATACACGGCTCCTCCGCCCCCGCGCAGCGATTCCTCGAACTGACGATCGTTGGTCCGCCGGTGCTGCAGGAACCGTCCCTGATCATCCTGCCGGTAAACCACAAAAAAGACGTGGCTGCCATCCAGCTGGTAATCCCAGCTCAGTCGAACCGTCTCGTTCTCATCATCCCGGACCGCCTGAAGATTTTCCACGGGTGGACGCACCCCGCTGTCGTAGGGACGCGCAGCGACCGGATGGGCGTAATCCGACCAGTTTCCACTGAAATCAATGGCGCGCAGTGAGTAGTAGTACATGGTGCCCTGCACGACCAGCGTGTCGGTGTATGCAGATTGTCCGGCCGCAAGCGTATCCAGCACCATCCAAGAATCCGCCATGTCGGTCTTCCGGTAAATCTTCTGGATGGCGACATCGCGGCTGCCGCTTGGGGCGAACTCCAGCGCTACGGCATGCTCACCGGTGACCACGCGCTTGAAGACCGGAGTGATGGGTGGAATGGTATCGGGACGCGAGACCGCCAGCACATCAGAGAACTCCGACTGGTTGAAATTGAAATCGAGCGCCTGCACCTTGTAATAGACTTCCGGGGTCAGCGAATTGAGCGTGATGGTATCGGTGAAAACAGTGGGGATTTCATGCCGCAGGGAATCATCATCCACAAATCCCTCAAAAATAACCGAGAATTCGTGCTCTGGGTCGTTGGACCGGAACAGCCGGTATCCCATCAGGTCGGGCTCCTCGTTTTTTTCGACGACCAGTGTCACCACGCCGTTAGAATCCGCTTCGCCGGATAGGAATACGGGTTTTACGGGGGGGATGGTGTCGATCAGGGTCACGGCGACCGGCAGCGAGGAGCTTACATTGAACGCCGTATCGACGGCCTGGATCACGTAGTAGTTCGGCCGTCCTTCGACAAAAGTGGTGTCGATGAGCGACCGTGCGGTTTCGGGGAGCAGTTCCGGGTGGATGATGCGGTACTCGCCTTCCACCTCATGTGACCGGGCCACGACAAACCCCATCAGGTCCGGGGCGGGCGGATCGTTCATCTCCCACTCCAGCAGTACCTCGCGCGGTTTGTGGTGCTCAAGGGTAACGACGCGCGGCGACTCAGGCGGGGTGCGGTCGCGTGGCATGGCTTCCACTTCGGCAAACAGGATGCGATCGCCAAACATGTTCTGTCCGTAGAAGCGGTAGGTGTAGACCTGGTAATTTTCCAGCTCTTCATCGCGGAAACTGCCGTGCTCAAACGCGTCAAAACCGGCGCCCCGAAGCTGGATTTGCGGCGCTTCGGTGAGCGGACGGAATTCTTCGGACCCGGGATCCCGGCGCTCTACTGTGTAGAGTGAAAGACGCTCATCCTCCACCCAGAAGAAGTTGATCCAGGTGTCTCCTTCGTAAAAGAAGACCTCATTTTCGTAAGCGAGGTCGTCGGTTTCAGCAGTGATGGTGAACGGATCGGGTACCAGGTTGTAGACGGGTGGATCGGCGACGGTCATGACCCGGTAGGTGTAGTTTTGTCCGGGAGTCACATCAGCGTCGATGAAGCTCATGCCCAGCGCCTCGGCAACGGCGGCATCGCGGGCTGATGTGAGCAGGAAGATGGCGTGCTCAAAGTCCTCGTCGGCCCGTTGCGCGCGCATGTCACGGATGCCGGTCTCGAAGTCGAACGCGCCGCCGGATTCGGTACGCGCGATATCCAGGTAGCCGCGGGCCAGGTCCAGAAGATCCAGGGACTCTCCCTCAGTCTGTGCCATAATGGCGTCCCACTGCGCATCGGTGAAAGGCAGAACCCGGGCTACTTCGGTGAAATCACCCGAATCGCCATCGGCACGCTCGATGATGAATCCCTCACGGAAACCGGTGTTCAGCACAATGCGCTTTTCCGGGAAATACCGCAGCTCGATGCCGGTGCCTTCCACATATCGTCCGCCGATGCGGATGGTTGTGGCAAATTCGTCGGTAATGAGTGCATTGTCGTCATTGCCGGCCTGTCCATGCACCGGATCTGCCATGGATGCTATCAGCAGCAGCATAAGCGCCGGCATTGCAAGTGAGCGCAATGTTTTGGCCATGGTTCGGGTCATTTTTATCATCAGTTTAAATTTTGGGATCATTAGGTCAGATAGAATGTCCATGACGTTTTTTTCATGCTTCTGTGAGTCCGGGATGATGTTCGGTCATGGAAATTTCATCTCGGGGAATTTCAAGTTTGGATAACAGTTGATTTGATATCTCAGAAGGTTTGCAGCGGCTGGCTAGGGCCGGGGGCAACAGGTGGTACGGGTCCGGTGTGGAAGTTTTTTGTCACCGTCTCTGTTACCGGTGCGCCGGAGTTTGTTTGCGCTGTGACCCAGTTGCCGTTGACATATTCCATGAGCGTGGCCGTCACGGTAAGAAGATAGGACCGCTCCTTTTCAAGGTTGTTTGTCGGTGGAGTGGGTGGAGGGGGCAGGTTGCCGTAACT
>SLNO01000105.1 GCA_007132975.1 Balneolales bacterium | reverse complement strand
ATATGGTATTAAAACGAAAATGGCCCGCTGTTTAAAGTTACAGCCGGCCATAGGAAAAACTGCAAAACCCAATATACGGATAAATTCAACAAAATGGACTAACTGTCACAAAATGGAGACAGAACTGATCGAGAGGATGGTATTCAGCGGGGCAGTCGGATAGAAAACCAGTGAAAAATCACAGTTCGGATCACAGCTCTGATCACAGTTCCGATCACAACCCCAATCACAGCTCCGTGTACTTCCTGGCATTTCCTTTTGCCTTCGATACAGGATATTTTGAGCGGTTTTCGGCGAGCTTCTCACGGATGATGTCGGCGACATCCAACTCCTGCTCATGCGCCAGCAGCAGGCTGTACATTAGCAGATCGGCCAGTTCGCGCCGCACCTTTTCCCGGTCCGCATCCTCCGGAGATTTCCACAAAAACAGCTCCAGCAGCTCCCCGGCCTCAATAGTGGCGGCAATGGCCAGGTCCTTGGCATTGTGGAACTGTTTCCAGTCGCGTTCGTCGCGGAAGGCGATGATCTCCTTTGTGAGGGTTTCAATGGAGGAAGGTTTCTGAGGGCCATTATGGTCAGGGCTCTTATGGTCCTGTCGGTCTTTTCGGGACATGCTGTTGTGGTGGCTGAATTTTATTTGTGGATGGAAATGGCCTGACCTCGAATGCGTTCACAGCCTCGAATGCGGCTTCAGTCTTGGCGCCAGCTCTGCTCCCATGATACAAAAGTGATAGCCGGGGAGAAACAACCGATTTTGGGAGATTGTAATGTGGGTGAAGCAAAATGGATTTGAACTGCCGGACGATGACCATGGTTAAGACTGCAGGAGCCGGTCCGCATCCTCCCGAAAGACAAAAAGTAACGTTGCAATATTACACGCTATGACAGGCAATTACAAGATGAGCCCCGATCAAAACCATACCGCCGGTGAACAGGTTGTGACCGAACAGACCATGAGCCTGCTGCGGGCCAATCTGATTGCCCTGGTCCTGATCCCGCCTGTAACTCTGCTGCTTGCAGCGCCGTTTATTCTCTTATGGGGTGTCGAGCCGCTTAATATCATCCGGTTCCTGCGGTGGGAGTACCTGGTGCTGGTGGTCATTCCGGGTGTGATCGTGCATGAAGTGCTGCACGGGGCTGGATGGGCCCTTTTCACCGAAAAAGGGTTCCGGAGCGTGAAATTCGGGTTCAAGTGGCAGTTCCTCACGCCCTATTGCCACTGCAAGGAGCCGCTCAAGGTGCCGAAATATGCCTTCGGGGCCGGACTCCCGCTCCTGATCCTGGGCCTGCTTCCCGTCGCCGCGGCAACCATCACCGGCAATGGCGGCATAATGCTTTTCGGCCTGTTTTTCACCTGGGCGGCCGGCGGGGACATGATCGCGCTCTACCAGCTGGCCCGGCTCGATAAAAACCTGCTCGTTTCCGACCATCCCGATGAGATGGGCTTTTTTATTCTTGAGGATGGGGGACCTGCGCCCTGAAGACTGCCAGTGGCATGCAGCTTCATGTTGGCGACTGCTCGCAACGGCGGCAGATATTTGCTGAGCCGCAGCCAGGTCAAACTGGCGATTTTCGGACGATTTACAGTTCTATAAACGTGATACCAGGATTTTTTCGATCGGTCTGCATCGATTCCTTCAGCACCGGATATCTGTCGATAAGCGCCGCGCCCTGCCGGGTGGATATGGAAAACTGATCGCCCGGAACAAACCCGCGAATGGCACGGCGGCGCTTAAGACCGGCCAGATGCGATGGCAGCGCGGCTTTTATGCGTCCGCCGCTACCGGTGGACCCCCAGCCATGGATAACCCTCACCAGCGCCGCACCCTGACGCCGCGCATCCCCAAGCCGGATGTCGAGCTGGGCCAGCGCCTGGGCCACATCCGGCATCCCTGATTCAATATTGACAGTTATGATGCCGCCGCCGCTGCCTGATGGCTTTCTGCCCTTTGTGGATCGCGCGCTCGCCGGAGCGCTGGAGGCCCTGCCCGAAATCATGCCGGTTGTGACCGTGCCGGAATTAGACCCGCAGTAGGGACAAACGGCCGGGTATCCCTCGATTTCATTGCCGCAGACAGAGCAGATGTTCATGGTTCGTCATATTGTGATTAGCGTAGCAGAATGGCCGCTGCCCGGGTAAGATAGCGAAACCGTGTTGGAATACGATTATGCTGTGATAACCCGGTACTCCAATGAATAATTGTACAGGATGCGCAAGTATCTGTATATTCTAGGAATAGGCTGGATTGTATTAGGCTGGAATTGAAAGTATCTGGCACAAAACAAAATTGGAGGGGAGGATATGATGGATTTGCTGCAGTCGCTGAATTTCTGGGCCGTAGTGACGGCCACAGTTGTGTATTTTCTGCTTGGCGCACTCTGGTACAGTGTTCTATTTAGCAAGCTATGGATAAAATTGAGGGGTATTTCCCAGGAGGATATCGGAGAACCCAATCCCTTGATGTTTGTCTGGACGTTCGTGCTGCAACTTGTCGCCGTTGCATCGCTGGCCCTTTTTCTGCAGGCTATGGGCGTGAACTCGCTGGCACATGGCGCCCTGGTCGGATTTGGTGCCGGCGCGGGGCTGGTTTTTACCCTTGCGGGCACAACCGGCATCTTTTCGAACATTAGCTTGGGTTTGCACCTGGTCGATAACGGCTATCATGTGCTCGGGCTTACCCTGGCTGGGATGATCCTTGGTGTCTGGTAACGTAATTTTCTGACGGTTGGCGGTCAAATCGCTTATCTTCCGGTTGAAAAAAACGGAAGAAACGGCATGAAGAAAGAATTGCAACTGATCGTCCCGCCCGATGTGGCCGGGGAGCCGGAGCGGCTCAGGCGCCAGGTCGCATCCACCCTGAAAGTGGGATTGGAGGAGATCCGCCACGTCCAGATCCTGCGGCGGTCCATCGATGCCCGCGGGCGCCGCGTGAGGGTGAACCTGAGCGTCAGGGCATATGTCAATGAGCCGTTCGAACCTGAGAAGCCGAAGCTCCCCGCCTATCCGAATGTCGCAGACGCGCGCGAGGTAATCATCATCGGTTCGGGTCCGGCCGGACTCTTTGCCGCCCTTCGCCTGATGGAGGCCGGGCTGAAACCCGTCATCCTGGAGCGAGGCAAGGATGTCAAAGAGCGTATCCGCGATATCCGCGCACTGAATGTAGACCACATCGTCAACGAGGACTCCAACTACTGCTTCGGCGAGGGCGGCGCCGGCACCTACTCCGACGGCAAGCTCTACACGCGTGCCAAAAAGCGCGGCAACGTCCGTCGCATCCTGGAGCTGCTGGCCGGTTTCGGGGCATCGCCGGAGATCCTGGTGGATGCCCACCCGCACATCGGCACCAACAAGCTGCCAGGGATCATATCGGAAATGCGGGAATGCATCAGGGCACACGGCGGCGAGGTGCACTTCGGATCCCGCGTCACGGATTTTCTGCTGGATGGGGACCGGATCACAGGCGTGCGTTTACAGGATGGCAGCACCTTACGGGCTGATCATGTGATCATGGCGGCGGGCCACTCCGCCCGCGACCTGTTCCGGCTGCTGCACCGGCTCAAAATCGCCATCGAACTGAAACCTCTGGCCATCGGGGTGCGCGTGGAGCACGAACAGCAGCTCATAGACCGAATCCAGTATTCATGCGAGGACAGGGGGCCGTACCTGCCGCCGGCCGCGTACAATATCGTGCGACAGGTGGAGGGACGCGGTGTGTACAGTTTCTGCATGTGTCCGGGCGGGGTGATCGCCCCGTGCGCCACAAGTCCGGGAGAGATTGTCACGAACGGCTGGTCATCGTCGCGCCGGGCCCGTTCTACCGCCAACTCCGGCATTGTGGTGGAACTGCGTTCCGAAGATTTCGCGCCGTTCTCGGAACAGGGCCCGCTGGCCGCCATGGCGTACCAGCAGTCCATCGAGCAGCGCGCATGGGAAATGGCCGGCAAAACGCAGACGGCCCCTGCCCAGCGGATGGTGGATTTTGTGGAGGGACGGGCCTCATCCACCCTGCCAAAAACCTCTTATGCGCCGGGCATAGCTTCGGTGGATCTTCGCGAGGTGCTTCCGGAGGTCATTCACACAGCGTTGACGGAGGCCTTCCGCCAGTTCGGCCGCACCATGTGGGGTTACTACACAAACGATGCGGTGGTGCATGCTCCGGAATCGCGGACTTCATCGCCGGTGCGGATCCCGCGCGATGCGCAGACGCTGGAGCACGTGCAGGTCAGGGGGCTGTATCCCTGCGGTGAGGGGGCCGGCTATGCCGGAGGCATCGTCTCGGCGGCGCTGGACGGGGAGCGCGTGGCCAATAGTATCGTCGGGCGGCATGTCCACGAGGCAGATTGACCGCGAAAAACGGACCTTGTGCCGGTCACACAGCGGCCTCATCCTCCAGGCTCCTGAGGTAGAAGTGGCGGTGGATGAATACCGCGGCGATGGTGAGTACAAGCAGTGAAGCGGCGAACAGCTTGTGCGTTTCGATGATCTGAAGAAGGTGTGGGCCAAGGAAAAAGCCGACCGAAACCCAGAACAGCGCCCAGGAGAGGCTTCCGAATGCCGAGTAAAAAATGAAACGGGACAGGGGCATGTCGGAAAAGCCGGCCGGGATGGTGATGACGGAGCGCACATTGGGGATGTAGCGGCCGTAGAGCACATAGAGGTGCCCGTGCTTCTCAAAACCACGTATCGCTTTGCGGTTCATGTGTTTTATGTAGTGGAAGCGGCTTGATTTCAGGAACGCGGTGATTCTGTCGGAATAGCGTCGACTGATGAGGAAAAGCAGCACAAATCCGATCATGTTGCCGGTGGTGGT
Source organism: Balneolales bacterium (assembly GCA_007132975.1). Lineage (GTDB taxonomy): Bacteria > Bacteroidota > Rhodothermia > Balneolales > Natronogracilivirgulaceae > SKNL01. Next base: position 372 of record SLNO01000105.1, on the reverse strand, counting down.
GACAAAAATGGCGGGCATGTAGAGCCAGGCCTGGGTGCTTGCGTACAGGCCCACGGTTGCGAGGGACAGTTCACTGGATGGTGTCAGGATCAGCCCGTTGAGGAACAGCAGCATAAAGCCGATGGTCAGGGCCATGGGCCATGATATGGATTCGAAAACCATGAATACGAATTCAGTCATGTTGACCTCCTTTTAGTCCCACTCCTGCCGGATGGTCTGGACTTTCATGGTGCGGTAGTGAAATCCGATCTTTAAGGATCGGGTTTTGTTCTGCGGAACCCCATCCACCTGCCATGAGAACGGATGGTCATGCTCAACTTGGAACTCATCGGTGGTCACGGCAGAATACCTGCTTTTCCATTTCGGCAGTAT
>SLNO01000101.1 GCA_007132975.1 Balneolales bacterium | reverse complement strand
TACTGCCACAAGCGGAAGAGTAGGTCGTCGCCTCATCTTTTTTTTATCCCCACAGCGGCCCGCACAGGTGATGCTCCCTCTCAACAGCTCCCCTCTGCGGGCCGCTTGGCGTTTGGGGAACCTGCAGCATGCAATCAGTTGTTCCTGGTAAAAGGAAATAGTTATATATTCCTATCCTTATTAATATCAGGACATATTTCCTGAGTTTAGTGAATCCTCAACAAAAACGCTTGATTTTGCAACTGGAACAAAACAGGACATCCACCGAGCTTGAAACTTTCGAAGTTTTCATAAAAAACTACCGGGAAGTACTTGGAAAAGTTTTTCGTGAGTCCCAAAACCATAAGACTGTAAGCCTTCAGCGTGGTGTGCCACCCATGCTGATGAGGGACGTAATGCATTGCAAGCCATTGCGTGTATTTATTCCAGAAGAGCACGGAGGTTTGGGCGGACACGTAAGCCAATGTCTTGCCATGCTGGAAGCATCATCCTATGAATCCCTGCCCCTGTCGCTTATGATGGGTATCAATGGTGCATTGTTCATTCAGCCAGTCACAAGATATGCATCCCAGGCAGTAGCACCAGAAATACTGCACCGTTTTGCAGAGGAATCAGCTATGGGCGGTCTTATGATCACAGAGCCCGGTTACGGGTCCGACGCCCTGCATATGCAGACCAGCTATTGGAAGGAGGGCCAGGGCTACAGGGTAGAGGGCCTGAAACATTGGGCCGGACTTACCGGCTGGGCGGACTACTGGCTGCTTACGGCCAGAAAGAGAAACAAAGATGGTGGACTGGCAAGAGATATCGATTTTTTCATTCACGACTCCAGAAATCCCGGGATAGTTGTTGAAGAATATTTTGATAATTTGGGATTGTACATGCTCCCTTACGGCCGCAATCGGATCGATGTCCAGGTTCCGGAACAGTACCGCATAGATCCCCCATCCACCGGAATCAAACTGATGCTGGACATGCTCCACAGAAGCCGTCTTCAATTCCCCGGAATGGCGATGGGATTTTTGCGCCGCATATCTGACGATGCGCTTGATCATGTGAAAACACGCAATGTGGGTGGAAGAAGCCTTTTCGAGTATGACCAGGTGAAAGAACGAATGGTACGAATACAGTCGTGGTTCACATCCTGTGCCGCTATGTGCCGTTTCACCAGTGAGCATGCCCCAATCACGAAGGATCTTGCAACCGCAGACTTGCAGGCCAATGCCATAAAATCCGTTGTGACGGATATGATGCAGGACGCTTCCCAGTCTTTCCTGCAACTTGTCGGTGCCAAAGGGTACAAACTGGACCACATGGCTGGACGCGGAACCATCGACAGCCGGCCATTTCAAATTTTTGAGGGGTCCAACGATATCCTTTACCAGCAGATAACGGAATCAGTGATCAAGGGGATCAGGAAATCCGGTCTCAGTTCGCTGCATGCCTACCTTAAAAGCAACGATTTGACCAGTAAAGCATCAGATTATCTCAAAAAATTTACTGATTTCACCGTTGACCAGAATATGGGTCAGAGGAAACAGGTCATTTTGGGAAAAATGCTTGGTTACACTGTTATCATGAACATGGTTTTGGAACTCGGTGAGCGGGGGTTTCAGAGTCACTTGATTCGCAACACCCTGGATGTGCTCACTGCCGATATAGCAAGAATGCTATCGGCATTTGATTCTACAACTGAGACTAAACCGGTTGAGTCCATTGACAAAGAGGGCGACTGGCTGGTTTTTGTTTGATGCAGAGTTATTAAGGCAAAAAGAGGAATGAGAGGAAAGCATCACGCGTATGATTCGGTGGACTCTCTTTCAGAGCCCTTGTCATCAGATTCTCCTGCAAGCCTGGTATCGTGAGTGATAACCGACCCGTGCTTGAGCATCTTATGGACAGGGCATTTACCTGCAATCACATCCAACTTGCCTATTTGTTCGGTTGAAAGGTTGCCAGAGATTTCAATGTCGGCGTGAATGAATCGTACCTGGCCTTTGTCGATCATCCAGGGTCTGTCCAGGAACTGTTCGTCATCATCGCTCACTTTTCTTTTTTCTGCTTTCACATGGACCCGAACCTGTTGTATGGGAATTTTTTTCATATCTGCATACATGCGAAGGGTCATGCAGATGCAACCCGCCAGTGCGGAATAGACATTCTGTACCGGAGTGGGCCCCTGGTTGTTTCCACCAAGGGAAACTGGTTCATCCAATATTTGCACGTGTCCGTCAATTTCAACCGATGTAAGAAATTTTGGCTCAGACCTCAGGATTGCTTTAATCATTTTTTGGAAGGTTGGTAATAATTTTATTTTATATGATACAAAATACAATCATATCATATAGTGATATATAAATTTAAATATATGAAATTTTATGGATAAAGAAAAGCTCGTTGTGCTGACAGGTGCCGGCATCAGCGCCGAAAGCGGCATTACGACCTTTCGGGATTCGGGTGGCCTCTGGGAAGGATTTGATGTCATGGAGGTTGCCTCTATTGAAGGATGGTATCAAGACCCCGAGAAAGTACTTGATTTCTACAATGCAAGAAGGCGTCATCTGAAGCAAGCTCACCCGAATGAGGGCCATAAGGCGCTTGTTGCGCTTGAGGAGAAATACGATGTTGTAATCATCACACAAAATGTGGATGACCTGCATGAAAGGGCCGGCTCCAAGCGGGTGATCCATCTGCATGGTGAACTCACAAAGGCCCGGCCAGAAAACGCAAGTCAACCTATTTGGGATATTGGCTACCGGGATATCCGACTGGGTGATTGTGATGAAAAGGGATCACAACTTCGGCCGCACATCGTTTGGTTTGGGGAAATGGTTCCCATGATGGAGTTCGCGGCTCTGGAAGTAGCTACTTGCAGCAAATTGCTGATAATCGGGACATCACTGGTCGTCTATCCGGCGGCGGGCCTTGTAGACCTTGTGCCGGAATACGCTCCTATTTATGTTGTCGATCCGGTGGTGCCTGAGTACCGGTTTCCCTCCAATGTTCAATTTGTGCACGAAAGTGCCGCCAAGGGAACTCCGAAACTGGTCAATGAACTGCTGGACTCTGCCTGAAAAATCATTGGCAGGAATCACTCACTGTCTGAGATGTCATTCGCATGGCCAGCATATCCCATTACAATCATTAAATAGTGTACAGCTATGAAACAGGAAGAAAAAGAGGCATTGCTTGAATATCTGGTTCAGTTTTCCAACATCGAGAAACGGTTCCCCTTATATCAAGGGATCAATGACCCGGAAGCAGTAGCTGATTTTATAGGGATTGATGCAGACAATTTCAAGAGGATCAGGGATGCGTTTGATCAGCAGGCACGTATGGCTGCCGAGGAGATCCTTAAAGACAGCGGAATGCTGGAGATGGCTGGAAATCTGCCGTTCAAGGCCGATGATACCATAGCAGTGGTTGGTGACAGTACAACCGATGACCGCCAGAGCTGGTTCCATATCCTCAGGAATCTTCTGGAACTTGTCATCCCTAAAGGCAAGATCCAATATATCGATGCCAGTTTAAACGATTCGCTGTCGGCCGATTGCTTGCGCCGTCTGGAACGAGACGTGCTGTCCAAAAAACCAGACTGGGTATTTGTTGCGCTGGGAAGCCAGGACGCAATGCGTTTGCATATAAGTCCTGCTCGCACGCTGGTTTCCATCGCTGAGTTCTGGGAAAACATCAACTCCATTGAATCGGCCATCCTTCAAAATTGCAAGAACCCACCCATCTGGATCACGCCTCCTCCGGTGATTTCTGAACTGATGCAGCAAATGCCCTTGCTGGATGGAGTCCTTGACGAGCAGGATATGAAAGACTTCCGGGAGGTGATAGCCGGAAAAACTGGATTCATTGTGGATCCGGCCGGTGACAGAATGGGAGTTCCGCCGAAGGAATGGAATTATTTGAATGACGGATTCCGGCCGTCCCTGGCAGGAAACATGGAAACAGTCAGAGGTATTCTGGTGGCAATGGGCAAAAAAGAGAACTGACAGACCGGTCTTTGCAGCCACAGGTACATATTTTGTCAAAAAGCGACCTGAAACCGGGTGAGTTCAAGCCCCAGGTGGGTCCTGGCGGAATAGTCTCCCTGACCGTGGGTTCGAAGCGACTGAAGAAGTAATGGGTTGAAGAATCCGACGGCGTATTGCTCATTTTGTGACCGTAATTCTACGAGCCCTGCAGGCGGAAGTCCAGTGTGGGAATAGTCTTCATAAAAACTGTCGTAGCTCCTCTGGCTGCTGAGGGCGAATGCATCCACTAGACCAAACGCAAATCCAACCCAGGCACCGGCTCCACTTCCATATTGCAGGCCTTTAACAACGTCGGAGTTTTTCCCCATGAGGCTTATGGCCATTCCGACGACAGCACCCGTGGCGGCCCCGTAAAACGTATCCAGCATGATGATAGTACCGGTAGTGTTTGCGGAACTGAAGACGCCCCGGACTTGATATCCATATCCGGTATAGTGCGACATGTCATAAAACCCGGTTCCCAGTCCGAAGATGGTACCCAGCCCGAGCCCGAATCTGAGTGGATAGGCGTCATATTCATTTTTCAATGCGATGGTTGCGCCACCCAGGGCCGTGCCTGTTATAGCACCGTTCAGGGTATTTATGGTGACGATTCGGAATGCCTGTGATTGAACCGGTTGCGCAATGGCGGCGAGGAGCAGCAATACTGCAATGACCGGGATTGATTTAATTTTTTGCATGTTTACGCTATAATCTTAACGGGGGATGAAACAAAATCGGGGGATGGAACAAAATATTTCATGTGCGGCATTTCGCGTATGCAGCTCAAACTTCTTCTTGAGACACGGGAAAATAACGGATTAAGGCTGTAAACTGCAATAATTCTTCGTTTGCCTCAATACCTGTGACAGCCGGTCAGGGGTCGCTGAGTGTAACCGGCAGAACTTTTCCGTTCATGAACTGATGTCCGTTAAGAGCGAAATCGCCGACGAACCGGGCCATATCATCAGGCTTCATTGGGGCTTTCATGCCAGGAAAGGCAGCCGAGAACATTTCGGTTTGTACTGCTCCAAGACAGAGGCAGTTTACGGAGATCCCATCGTTTTTGAGTTCGGTCGCCATGCATTCGCTCCAGATGCTAAGGGCGCCTTTTGAAGTGCTGTACGCAGAGAGTCCGGGGTATTTGGAACTCCCCTGATATCCACCCATGCTTCCAATGGTCACGATGTGCGCATTTTTTGCAAAAAACGGGAGCAGAGCCCTGAGCAGCCGCACCGCAGACATTACGTTCATGTTCCACATGGCATTCCAGTCCTGATCCGAGAGTTCACGGAACGGCTTGGTTACCAGTCCGCCTGCATTGTGGATCAGTGCGGAGATTTCAAGGTTCTGGTCCCGCACATGGTCGATGATCTTCTGGAGGGATGCGGCATTGAGCAGATCGCAGGCCACGCAATCTATGCGTCTGGGATGCGAGTCTTTCAATTCGTCAAGCAGTTGTTGGGAGCGGGCGGTTGCCAGAACCTGTTTTTTCTGCCCGGCCAGATAGCGGGCGGTTGCATTGCCAATTCCACGGCTTGCGCCGGTAATGAGTACTACCTTTTTTGACATCATCATATCAACTTTGGATTTCCTTCCATGGAATCCGGGGAGAAGGATCCCATCAGGTCAGAGGTCGCCGGACTCGGATTCATCCAGCAGGTCATGGTTGGAAAGCACCCCATTGTATCCGATCTGTATAGCAAAAATGGCGGGGCGGTTCAGTACGGAATCGGGATTGATATCGAGTCTTTCCAGAAGCTGCTCTTTTCTTGCAGAGAATGCAGTCCGGTGCTCATCCTGAATAGGGTCGGCAGGTGGAAGTTCGATACGATGTGGATCTACAGGTCTGCCATGCTGCCAAAAGCGGAAGCAAAGATGCGGCCCGGTTGCAAGACCGGTTGCTCCTACGTAACCAATGATCTGGCCCTGCTTAACCTGGGTCCCTGGACGCATGCCATCGGCAAACCGGGACATGTGAAGATATCCTGTTTCATAGACGCTGTTGTGGCGGATCCGGATATAGTTACCGTTGTTTCTGTCGAAGCGGGCCACGGTGATAGTGCCATCGCCTACGGCCCGGATAGGGGTGCCGACAGGGGCTGCATAATCGGTTCCGTGGTGAGGCATGTTGCGTCTGAGCACCGGATGGAAGCGTCGGTTGGTAAAGCGCGAGCTGATCCTTGTATAGTCAAGTGGAGCCGCCATGAACTGTCTTCTCAGGGAGTTTCCTTCTTCATCAAAATATTCGTCCATGCCATTCTGGCGATAGTGGAAGGCATAGAAGTCCTGATTGCGGTGGTTGAAAACCGCAGCCTTGATCCTGCCCAGGTCAGTCACTACACCGTCGACCAGCCGTTCCTCAAAGAGAACACGGAAATGATCGCCTGGCTGTATCCTGTAGAAATCAACCTGCCAGGCATAAACATCTGCCAGGCGGTGCGTCAGCTGAGGGTCTACGCCGATCTCACGCATGGTCTGGTACAAAGAACTGGTTATGCTGCCGCTAACCATGCGGGTCCTGACTTCTACAGGTTTGGAGTCTCTGGCAACAAATATCGAATCTGCAAGATGGAATCGAACAAATTCGGCGGCGTTATCTTCATAAACGACATACTTGACGCTTCCGGAGCCCGTGGTATCGGCTTCACTGAAAATATGGAGCGGTCGGCCCGCACGTATTCGGCGTACGTCAAAAACTCCGGATGATGAACGACTGAGTTCGTGAATCTGGGCAGGAGAAAGTCCGTGGGCCCTCAGGATGGCAGACAGGGATTCATTACGTCGGATGATGTGTGTTGCGATGTCATAAGTTTCGTCGATGCCGAAGACATTGAGCACAGGTTCCTTTTCTTCAACCAGGGGTTCCAATTCATGGACCGGTTCCACTTCTTCGATGGAATGGGGGTGCTGAGTCCTGAAATCACAGGAACTGATGAGCAGTACGGGCAGTAAAATGAAGATGGATAATCGGTTCATTGGTGATGAATTTTTATGATGCGGCAAATCTCTTTTAATTAGCAATAATTTTGGCCTTTAGCAATGGTGATATGAAATTGGTGATATTTCTATCAGTGGCTGCTTCAGAAGGCAACCAGGCATCATATTAAAAGATTTCGGTCGTAATTATCGGAACATGCTTATCAATTCACCCGGTTTTGCTGCAATCGGGATTCTAGCTGCCGCCTCCATTGCTGCAAACCCGGGAAACCAGGCTGCATGGTGTTCAGCTTTTCAGCAGTAGCGTATGCGGTTTCAAGATCTCCGCTTAAAGCCAATGCTCCGGACAGATTGAACAAAGCCTGCACGTCATCCGGATTGAATTCCAGTGCTTTTTCAAGCAACACGATTCCGCGTTCGTAGTTTCCGTCGTTGACCTCAATTGATCCAAGCATTCGAGCTGCGTAGTTGGACGGATTGATTCTCCATGCATTTTCAAAATGGGGACGTGCACGCTCGAAATCCTGCATTACCTGGAGCAGCAGCCTGCCGGCGAAGACGTATGGTGAGTGGTTGTAAGGCTGGTCCCTGACCAGGCCTTCGTATTCATTTAACGCCAGCTCAAATTCGCCATGTTCGGTATAGTATTCGGCAATCTCCAATTTTGCCTGATCCCATCGTTTATTGGTATGCACCACGTCAAAGGCAAGCTGGTCAGCCCGGTTAGAAGGGTTATAAGATGCCGGATATCCGTCCGGTGATGGCCCTGTCACAAATGGCCAGCCGCTTGTGAGCAGGCGCACTCTGTGATAGGCAATCCTTTCATCCAGCTCTGAGACCCTCATCATATCAAAATATTCATCCCAACTTCTGAGTGCCTCATAATCGGCTTCATAATCCAGCAGACCACTTCCGGCAACGGCTTTGTAAAACGACTTACCCATCAGGAAATAGCCGGTCTTGTTGGGATGAAGATGCTCCAGCATAAGGTCAAAGCCTATGATGCGGTTTTCGCTCCGGTCCTTCATGTCTTCATATACAGGCACATAGATAGCACCGTATTTTTCGGCCTTTTCCCGGATAATTTGGTTGAAAGACTCCGGAGCACGGAATTTCAAGGCATCAAGGTCTTTTGCAAGTACATAATGCTCGTAGGCGAGGTCAAACTCGCCCCGGCTGTAATATCTTCTGGCCTGCTCGAAAACCTGACCGGCAGGTGGATATTGCGATGTTTCAATGGAAACGAATGGCTCCTGATCGCGCAAGTTGCTGCCCAGGCTTGCTAAGAAAACAGGGATGCCATGCCTGCTAAATCGGTCCAGTATCTTGTCCAGATTGCTTTCAAACTGGTTTTGTCCGTATTCAAACACCCGGCTGTCAAGCGTTATGGTCTGGTCTTGAACCATGCGTTGCATGAGTGTTCCGTCACGGGCCGGATGAGGCTGACCCAGCAGGCCCGAGGCAATCCATTGGGAAAGGGAAGCGATCCCATCGCGCAGAAGCATGAAGGTTTTCAACCTCTGCAACTTCAGATAGGTGCGTACAAAACCGGGGAAGGCACCGAACTGTTCGCTGGACCCGACACCAAGTGCGCCATAGAACTCGTTGTGGCCGGCGTAGATGAAAATGGCATCAGGTTTCTGTTCCAGTATTTCGGGAATCTGGTCGTACAGAGTGTAGGAATTGACAGCAGAAGCCCCCAGGTTGACAACTTCGACCATGCGGCCGGGCAGTACATCCTGCAGCGCATCGGCGGTGACACGTGAAAAAATAGCGTTAAAACCATATGGATATCCGGCGGTCGACGAACCTCCCATGGCAAAAACCCGGAATGATGAGTCGGGCTTATCGGCCAGAAAAGCATCGTTGGAGAAGCCTGGCAGGTTTCTGGTATTGAAGAAGTATCGGGCGTTAAAGTTTCTGTTGGCAAAACCATATTCCCCTTGAAAATACTCTTCGGGAAAAACAAACAGACTTGTGTCGCCACGGTAGTCAAACAACCGCAGTGATCCTTCGAGGATCAGAAAAAAAAGAACCGGGATCATCAGTGCCGCGATGTAGAAAACGAACTTCTTCCGGCCACTCTTTTGTGGAGCGATGGTATCCAGGTAATCACGCACCAAATTTTCATCGGCCTTGATATCGCGCGAGAGCTGGCCGGTACTTTTATCGTGGTGATGGTCCCGGATATATTTTTTCTGCTTGTTGGTCAGGCCCATGAAGGTGCTTCAGAAAGTGGATGCACAGCAGCGGAATGGTGGCTCCGGCTGGGACTCGGTTAAGGAGTTTCTATTTCCGCGCTTTCCATACAACGTCGCGCACCCCTTTGAACTTGTTCTGGTAACGCGCCATCACAAAAAGAAGGTCGGAAAGGCGGTTCAGAAAGATAAGGGCTTCATCGGAAACAATTTCGAATTGCCTGCAGGAAAAGATGTTGCGCTCAGCCCGCCGGCATACGGTCCTTGCCAGATGCAGATAGGCAGCTCCCTGACTTCCACCAGGAAGGATGAATGACTTCAACGGTTTGAGCTCTTCTTCCAACGTATCGATGTCTTGTTCCAGCCGGCGGACATGATCATCACCAATGCGATCGATCCGGGTGTTTTTTTCAGGCGGTGTTGCAAGATCGGCCCCTAGCACAAAAAGCTCATTCTGGATACGCTCAAGCATGCCTTCAAGCACGGGATCAGGATCTGAAGCACGTATGATACCAATTATTGAGTTGAGTTCGTCAACTGTTCCGTAAGCAGTGATGCGCGAGTGGTTTTTTGAAACTCGCTGCCCGCCAAAAAGAGAGGTGTCACCGTGATCACCGGTCTTGGTGTAAATTTTCATCTGTAAAAACAATTTAGATTCATAATGTCAGATAGAATGTCCATGACGTTTAAATCATACTTCTGTGAGACCTGGTGATGCCCGGTCCTGGACATTTCATGCGTTTTCAATTTTTTGATTCATTGGGTCAGATAAAATTTTGATGACATTTTCTTATCACAAACAACATTGCAAAAGTTTATGATCTGTTAAGGCTTTTCATCAAGGATGCTTAGCTGGTGGATGAAAAAGTGTGATTTTGATTATGTTCATGGATGGGGACCCGGAGCCTGGGACCAGATATCTGTGGTATTAACGGCCGGCAACAGGCCGGAAGCATTCCGGTTCCGCCTTGCTCCTGACCCCGAGGTGCGCAAGGTTGTCCAGCACAGACGTAAGCTCCCGGAAATGAGCAGCACGACAATATAATGTCAGAGAGACTTTCTCCAGGTATGTTTCCTTTTCGATTTCCATATTAAACCGGTTTATGAGTTCGCGAATCTGGTTTTCTTGTTCATATGGATACTCTATCGAAAACGGCACAAAGCGATCAAGATCCAATTTCCCAGCGGTCGCCAGACTAAGGCTTGCGGCTTCCCTGTATGCGTGTATCAACCCAGCTTTACCGAGTTTGGTTCCGCCGTAATACCGGACTACGATAATCAGCGCATTGATCAAATTTGCGGATTTTATTACTCCCAGAATAGGCAAGCCGGCCGTGCCAGCGGGCTCACCGTCGTCCTGCACAAACTCAACAGGCCGGAACGGATTGTACCTCCAGGCATAGCAATGGTGGGTTGCATCGGGGTATCTATCGGCTATTTCGGTTAACCTGGATTCGATCTCCTGCATGTCCATTACAGGATAGGCAAAAGCAAGGAACCGTGACCCCCGCTCGGTGTGCCGGGCTGTGCATGGGCTGGCAATGGTTTTGAGATATTCTTCATTCATAGGCTGGACGTAATCCTGCCGTTATCATAACAGCATTGGTAAATATCCTCTATTACAGCTAAATTAAAAAATTATGTAAGATTCTCAGGCGGTTCATGGAAACCAGATTTCAAATAAGAAGTATTACAGTCAGTTCGAATGCCCGGGAGTTGCAGATTGTCTGGGCTGACGGACACCACAGCCGTTTTCCGATGGAGGGATTACGACGCTCTTGCCCGTGCGTATTCTGTCAGGGCGGGCATGAAAATATGGGGAAGCCGGTTGATCCGGCAATTTTTCTGGAACCATCGGAGCATGACCGGTTGATTACCCGAATAAACCAGGTTGGTAATTACGCATTGCAAATCATATGGAACGATGGTCATCAAACCGGCATTTATCGCTTCGAGCGGTTGCGCAATATGTGCCCGGTTGAAAATGGTCTTATCTGAGTAGACGAACCGAGACCATTCTGATTGATAGTGGTTCAAATCCTGCTTTGTTGCATTTTGTCCCGGCATCGCTTTGTATGAAACCTGAGCCAGTTACTCTACCACATCAGCAATCCACATGTCTGATAAAAAATATGCGATACTCGATGCTGCGGAAGACCTCATAGCCGTGAACGGTTACCGGAGCACCACAACCCGTATGATCGCGGACGAGGCAGGGGTCAACGTGGCCATGCTTTCCTACTACTTCGGATCCAAGGAGCAGTTGCTCAAGGAGCTGATAGATCGGCACACTGCAAACGTCAAAAAAATCCTCGAGCAGATAACAAGTCAGGAAGATCATCCGGTTACCACTTTCCGAAAGTTTCTGTTCGCGTTCGTCGATTATTCATTCGAAAACCCAAAACCGGTTATCATTGCCATTCGCGAGATCGGTCTTTTGAATCAGCGGCCTGAAATTCTCCGGGATCTGCAGAGAACGATGCTGGAGGTGCACGGTATGTTTATCGGTGTACTGGCCGAAGCAAAAAAAAGTGGTTATCTGCGAAACATTGATACCGAACTTTGCGTACTAACATTCAGCTCAACCGTCGAAAGTTATCTGGTCAACATGTTCATGTTCGAAAAGGGGTTTCCTTTTCTGGGCATTGAAAAAACAACGGCAGAGGCAATGAAAAGCAGGCTAAAGGTTCATCTTGTCTCACTGCTGGAACAGATGACAAAAGATTCAGAGTAATGAAACGGTTCAGGCCCCCTCCCTGTTAAACAATTGTTTGATACCTGCGAGATGTCTTCAAGGGTTTTAACAGAGCACAAACCTGCCGTTCCTTAGTATGAAAAAAAGTGGTGGTCAGGGCGAGTGACATTTCTTTGCAGGTTATTCTGATTATTAAAAACGCACATTAAAGTACATTACAAGGTATTTATTGCCAGGACAAAACACGGATTTACCTATGCTGGATAATTATCTATCGACCGGCGATGAAGCAGGTCATCACTCATCACAGAGGTCACTGAATCCTGACGAATACTCATTCAAAGTTTCGACTACCGCTTTAATACAGACGGGATCCATTCAGCCGTTACTGAGTGTACTGTTGCCTGCACTGTTGCTGCTGATTCTTCTCTCTGCTGGTCGTGCGCAAGGATACAATATCGGATTGGCATCTCAAAGCGATACGCTTACCCTTACTCTCGATGAAGCGGTACAAATTGCGCTTGAAAACAATTTTGGGCTGCGGGAGGCATTCCTGGACCGCGAAACAGCCATTCAGCAGGTTAGGGAAGCGTGGGGCAGCGTTTATCCAAATGTCAACGCAACTGGCAATTTCACCCGCAACCTTGTAACGGCCAATCCGTTTGCAGGAAGCGGCGCTGATCAGCTATTTGCCGACTTCGGAGCAATCGGTTGGCTCAGGTATAATGAAGAAGCCCGGTTGGAAGGGCGAGAGGAATTGACATTTGACGAGTACATTGATCGGCAGATTCAGGGATACGAGGATGCCGGCATTACGCCACCCTCGATGGACGATGATCCATTCAGCGTCGACAATCAATTTGTACTCTCACTAAGTATCACCCAGACACTGTTCAATGGAGCCGCATTTGCTGCCATCGAGGGTGCTGAGCAGTTCAAGAAGCTAAGCGAGGATGCGGTTCAGCGTGAACGGCAGGTGGTTATCGACGAAGTGCGAAGGGCTTACTTTTCGGCACTGCTTGCCGGGCAGCAGGTAGAAGTGATCCGCAGCAGTGTTGAGCGTCTTCGGAGAACTGTGGACGATGTCACCCGAACCGTTGATCAGGGGCTTGCGTCGCGTTACGAACAGCTCAGTGCCGAGGTTGAGCTGGTCAATCTTGAGACGGAACTCATTGAAGCCGAGAACGGCGCCGAGCTAGCGAAAAGAAGCATCAATCTGCTACTGAACCTCGAGCCAACCCGTCCAATCAGGCTAATGGGAGATCTGGCCATGACGGCCATGCAGCCTGTCGGTGATATCACGCTTGATGAGGCCGTCTCTATCGCAAATGAATTTCGACCGGATCTGAAACAAGCAGAAGGTTTCGTTGAGATCAACCGTATCAACGAACGGATCAACCGCTCGTCTTACAGACCGATAGTCAGTGCTTTTGCCAACCTTGACTACATCGGCCGTGTGCCGGATAACAGAACGGTCATCATGAGTGACCCGGCCGACCCGGACAACCCTTTCCGGTTCACCAGCGAGAACCGCGGCTTCTTCCATGATGCCTACTGGAATCCGAACATCGCCGTGGGAATCAATGTGAGCTGGAATCTCTTTTCAGGATTCCAGAACAGGGCTCGCCTGGAGCAAAGTCGTATTGAGACGAGAAAGAGCCAACTGCAGTATGAATTCCTGACCAGTGCCGTGCATGTTGAGGTGGATCAGGCGCTTCGCAATCTGAGAACGGCTGAGCGCAGGATTGAGAGCCAGAGGCGTAATATTGAACAGGCTCAGGTGAACTACGATTTTGCCCGCACACGGCTGCTCGAGGGAGTAGGAACGAACCTTGAGGAGAGGCAGGCGTCCATGCTGCTTGACCAGAGCCGCTTATCCTACCTTGCGGCTGTCCACGATTATCTGTTAGCAGTTAGCCGTTTCGAGCTTGTGCTCGGGATTTCACTGGACCGCCTGTAACCGGCGTACACAAAGCTGATGCAAACATTTTCTACACAAATGACATGAAGATACAACAAATGAACCTATTGAAGAAGATCACACCCGTGCTTGCGGTTGCAGTTTTTGCCGTTGCGTGCGGCCAGGATAACGGAAATGGCAACAACAACGTCCAGGCCCGTGAAGTGGTTATAGAGACACTTGTAACGGAACTGCGGTCGTTCGACGAACGTGTACGCATTACCGGAACAGTTGAGGCAATCGACGATGCCGTAATTTCGGCAGAAGTCTCCGGACGGGTTCACACTATCGCAGACAGGGGGGCACGTGTGCGACAAGGCCAGGAGCTGGTCCTGCTTGATGATCGCATTGTGAGTTCTTCGCTTGCCATGGCCCGTGCGAATTATGAACTCGCCGAAGATGCACTGCGCCGGCAGGAACCGCTCTTGCAGGATTCCATTATCAGTCAATTGCAGTTCAATCAGCTCCGCACCCAACGTGATCAGGCCCGCTCACAACTTGAACAGGCTGAAAAACAGCTCAGCGACTCACGCATTTCAGCGCCATTTAATGGCCGCATTGAGGAACGCATGGTCAGTGCAGGCGAACTGGTCAATCCCGGCATTCCGGTACTGCGTCTGGTCAATCTGGACAGGGTCCGGATAAATGCAGGTGTGCCCGAGAGGTTCATCAACGATATCCGGGAAGGGGCGCCTGTCACCGTAAGTCTCAGAAGTTACGGCGGCGAAGAACTCGCAAGCGAAGTTCGCTACGCGGGGAGCCTTATCGTCCCTGAAACGCGTACTTTTCCCATCGAGGTAGTAATGGACAATGCGGATGGTTTGCTGAAGCCCGAGATGGTCGTGAACCTGTCTGTAACCAGAAAAATCTGGGAGGATGTGCTGCTTGTGCCCCGTACGGCCCTTGTGCGCGACGAGGACGGCCTGCAACTTTTTGTGGTCAGTCAGGATGGTGATTTCAAGAAAGCGGTGGCCAGGAGGGTTGTGACCGGAGCTTCCTCAGGTGCAATGATCGTTATTGAGGAAGGGCTGGAGCCGGGAGATGAAGTCGTCGTAGCTGGACAGACCAACGTAAGTGACGGAGACTTTGTCAAGGTACAGAACCGGAGAGATTATCAGCGCTACTTCTGAAACTGCCGGCATCCGCCGGCGGCTTTGAATCCAATGAATGCTTATTTAAGCAAACAGTTTTTTTCCAGAGAACATTTTTGGCATCCCTTCCATGAAAGTAATTGAACAAGCCATTATAAACCGTACGCTGATCCTGGTAGTGACGGGTATCCTGATCGTTGCCGGTCTTTTTTCTTACATCACGATACCCAAAGAATCGGCTCCGTCCATTGATATTCCGCTGTTCATCATCACCACTATTTACCCGGGTATTGGTCCAGCCGACATGGAATCATTGGTGACTCAACCCCTTGAGCGTGAATTGCAGGGGATTGAAGGAGTAAGCGAGATCAGGTCTACGACCTTTGAAAGTTTCAGCAGCATCATCGTGGAGTTCGATCTCGCCGTTGAGAACATTGTTGCCAGCCAGAGGGTCCGGGAACAGGTGGACCTTGCCCGCTCGGAGCTCCCATCCGATGCCGAAGAACCGATCATTACGGAGTTCAGCATTGATGATTTCCCGATCATGACCATCAACCTTGCCGCGGATTATTCGCTGGCGCAGCTTACCCAGCTGGCAGAACGTCTTGAGGATGAGCTGGAGTCCATTCCCGGGGTAAGGGAAGTGGATGTTATCGGTGGTCTTGAGCGAGAGGTCCAGGTAAATGTAGACCTCAATTTGATGAAGGGTTACAATGTGTCATTCCAGCAGATCATCGGGGCTATCCAGGGTCAGAACCTGACGATTCCGGGTGGCAACGTGGATGTTGACCGCCTTTCCTATTTGCTCCGGATTACCGGCGAATTCCAGCATCCCAACGAGATAGAGGATTTGGTCATTTTCGCACCGCAGATTGGCGGTGGCGGTGGAGGAGGAGGAGGCAACGGAGGGCCGACCCCGTTGGGCATGGTGTACATGCGGGATGTGGCTGAAGTTGTCTATGGTTTCAAGGACCGGGAGAGCTTTGCGAGACTGACCGCATTCCGGATTGAAGAAGACAACGGAGATCTGATTCCCATTCCTGTCGAAGAGGTCAGTGAGAACCTTGTGGTCAGTTTGGACATCAAACAGCGGTCCGGATCCAACATTCTCGAAATATCTGAAGAGGTGAATGAGGTTTTGGCCAACTTCGGTTTTCCTGCCGGCACCCAGATCATACTCACAAACGATGCGAGCAATGATATCAGGAACCTGATCACCGACCTGGAAAACAGCATCATAAGTGGTATGCTCTTTGTTGTGCTTGTTTTGGTCTTCTTCCTGGGCATTCGGAATGCGCTGCTGGTTGGAACGGCGGTGCCGCTGGCGATCTTCACCGGCTTCCTTGTCATGTCGATCATGGGCCTCACCATCAACTTCGTGATCCTGTTCAGCCTGATTATTGCGCTGGGGTTGCTTGTGGATAATTCCGTGGTGATCGTTGAAAATATCTATCGTTTCAGGGAGAAGGGGCATGAGCGTTTTGAAGCGGCCCGGCTGGGTGCCAATGAAGTGGGATATGCCCTTCTGGCCTCCACGGCTACGCTTGTTGCGGCTTTTCTCCCTCTGCTTTTCTGGCCCGGCATTATCGGCAAATTCATGAGCTATCTGCCTATGACGCTGATCATTGTCCTGTTAAGTTCACTCTTTATTGCTCTTGTTATCTATCCGGCTCTTACAGGGTTCTTTGTGAGGCTGAGCACGGAGAAAAAGAAGGAAAAAAGCCGGCTGATGAAAGGCACCATTATAGGAGGAGTTGTGCTGTCTGCGGCTGTGATCGGCATCAGCAACTACATCACTTTGATAGTCCTGGTTCTTGTTACGCTCTTTTTCATCATCACCTACCGTCTTTTTGTCAAGCCACTGAGCACGGTTTTCACCGAAAGCCTGCTCCCGCGATTTATTGAGTGGTACAAGTCTTTCCTCGGGTGGATGTTGCAGCGTAACTACAAGGTACGTTTTGCCTACATGAGGAATATGTTCAGCCTTTCGGCCTTCACTATCGGTTTCCTGCTCCTGGTACTCGGCGGATTGTTATCGGCATTTTTGTCAAAACCGGTGATTAGCCTTGGCCCGGTCACACTGCCAGCGGCCACAGCCCCTGTATTGTTGCTGGGGTTCCTTGCCCTTCTCATCGGAATACTTGGAATCATCATCCACACGATTGAATCAGTGTTCCTGGGGGGCTGGCGAAGTGTGAAAGGCGGTGTGATTGTGGCCGTGGTATTTCTTATGACATTGTTTGGTTTCTGGCTGCTTGGAGCCAGGGTGGATGAGAAGATTATTTTGTCGGTGCTTGGGATCCCGTTTTTTGTGATGGCAGTTGGCTTGCTGGGCACGCTGCGCAAGAGAAAAACACCCATCATTCTTTCAGATAACAGGGCGAGGCTTCTCAACTCTGTATTTGGTGCGCTCATCGCAATCATAATCGTATTTAACCTGGTACCGACGGGTCTCAATTTCTTCCCTGACACGGACCCCAATCGAATTGATATCAACATCGAAGGACCACTAGGGATGAATGTTGACGCCACCAATGACATTGTGCGCGACATCCAGACCCGGCTGGGGGTGCTTCTGGATGAGAGCTCTGAGACACGGGAGAGTGTCAAGAACATACAGGTAAATGTCGGGATTGCAGCGACCGGCGGATTCGGCGCGGGTGTGCCCAGTGCAGAGCGTGCACGCATATCGCTGAATATGGTTGATTTTTCCGACAGGAAGGAGTCCAGCAGCGTTACCATGGCCAAGATACGTGATGCTATTGGAGAGGTGCCGGACTTTCTGATCCAGGTACAGGGCCAGGAGATCGGTCCGCCCACTGGTTCTCCTGTCAATATTGAGATATCCGGACCGGATTTTGCCCAGGTTGAGCGCATGACACGTGAGGTCAGCCAAAAGCTGCGCGAGGCTCAGTTTGCCGGGAGCATTCCCGGGCTGGTGGATGTGCGGGACAATGTCAGCGGAGGACTGCCGGAATACAGCATCCGTATCAATCATGAAAAGGCCCGCCAGTTTGGCCTCACACTTTCGGATATTGCCCAGACGGTCAGAATTGCTGTCAACGGTCTTGAGGCAAGTACATTCCGGGATGGAGAAGATGAATATGACATAGTAGTCCGGTTGCGGGAAGAGGACCGAGATGATCTTGACAAGCTTCGTGATCTGACGGTGAACCAGATGGGACGGCAGGTTCCGCTTGTCTCTGTCGCCGATTTTGAGGAAGGAATCGGTCCCGGAAGAATCACGAGGCTGGACCTGATGCGTACGGCCATTGTTGAGGCCGATGCAGGACCGGGTTTCAGTGGTCCCCAGGTACTAATGCAGGTTCAGGATTTTCTTGGAGATTATCAGGCTTCCTTGCCATCCGGTTACACGATGAAGTATACGGGTGAAAGTGAAGATCAGGATGAGAGCTTCGGGTTTCTGACACTTGCGCTGCTCATCAGTTTCATACTTATTTTCCTGGTTCTTCTTGCCAAGTTTAACAGTCTGGTCATCCCGTTCATAATCATGATCGCCGTGGGGCTCAGCCTTCTGGGTGTCCTGCTTGGGCTTATCGTAACCCGTACGGAGTTCAGTGTCATGGTCTTCGTGGGTGTGATCAGTCTGGCTGGAATTGTCTGCATCAACAACATTGTACTGGTTGAGTACATCAAGCAGTTGATGGACAAGGGAATGCCGAGGATGCAGGCTATCATAGAAGCGGGTTCGATCCGGCTTCGTCCCGTTCTTTTGACGGCCCTGACCACCATACTTGGCCTCATACCGCTTACCTTCGGGATCGATATTGACTATATCGGACTTTTGACGGAGCTGGATCCCGCTGTTCAATTCGGGACAGAAAGTACGCAATTCTGGGGGCCCATGGGCATCACCATTATAAGCGGGCTTATGTTTGCCACGTTCCTTACGCTGGTCATAGTTCCGGTCATGTACTCTGTATTTGATTCGCTGACGGATCGCGTGTCAGCCGCTTACCGTCATAAGGAATAAACTCTTCCTGGAGTAATAAGCCAATAGCAATAAGCCTCTTGAAGGAATAGGAATAAGAGAAAAGCTGCTTGAAGGGACAAACTCCTGTATGGGCAGCTTGCCATGAATCTTGCAGTGAATGCATATCAGGGTGCCGGAATGATGGCAACCGTGCACCGGCAGATGCAGATGATGCGACTGTGGTCGTCCGAAATCCGGATGTCCCACACATGCATGCGTTTGCCGGTATGAACCGCAGTGGCTTCGGCGTGGACAGAACCTTCACTCACCGGGCGCAGGTGACTGGCGTTAATTTCAACGCCGGCTGCCCGTTCGCTGTCAGGATCGATCAGCATTACACTGCCAAGTGAGGCAACTGTTTCTGCAAGTACGGCCGATGCGCCACCATGCAGCAAGCCAAAGGGTTGCCTGACGGTATCGGTTACAGGCATGGAAGCCCTGACCATTCCCCGCTCCAGGTGCGTGATCTGGATGGAAAGCGCCTCCACCATTCCTGGGCGCCCCTCGCTTTTCAGCCGATTCCAACGATCCTGAAGTTCAGATGCGATATAGGTCATGGCAACGGGATTCTGATGCGGCAGTCAAAAGTTGCAGCTTTCTGCCGCTGTTATCTGGCACTGTTTTAATCTGCAATCAGAAGCGACTGGCCGAATCGCCGCGAAGCCGGATGCTGCCGTCAATCACCGATACGGCTTCCCCGGCAATCTGGATCATATTGACCTCGTCATCCTTGATCACCATGTTGATTCGCACGATACCGGGCCGTCCGATATTATCGCCCTGAAGAGCTCGAAATGAAAAGTGCTTTTTACTGCGATCAAGAAACCCGTTTTCCCAGAGAAATGCTGCCATGGGGCCATTTGCGGCACCGGTAACCGGATCTTCAAAGATACCCAGTGAAGGAGCAAAGAAGCGCATCACCCAGTCCTCCTCAAGATCGCCTGTATCGGTGGTTACAACAGCAAAACCGTTCAGGTCGTGCCGCTCATTGAGTTTCCTGAGAAGATGCTGGTTGGGTTCAAGCGTCTCAAGACTTTCCAGGTTTTTAACAGGAACAAAGCAAAAACCAAGATCGGTTATCTGCGGCTTGACTTTTTGGCTGAGTTCAATGTCAGCCAGTCCCAAAGCTCCGCACAGGTATCTGATGTCACCGGGATATGGGAAAAAACGAGGCACCGGTATGGCAAACTTGATATAAGGCCTCAGGTCTAGCCACTCCACGTCAACCGTCAGAACACCGACTCTCGTTTCCACCAGAAAAGACTGGGGTTCGTCGACCTGCAAACCGAACTGACCTTCTTCTGCAAGCACATGAAAGGCGGCAATAGTGGCATGACCGCAAAGATCCACTTCCTGAGTGGGAGTGAACCAGCGGAGCTTAAGGTCGTTTTTTTCACTTTCAGCCGGCAGGATGAACACAGTCTCCGAAACATTGATCTCCCGGGCGATGTTCTGCATATCGGCAGCCCTGAGATGTGCGGTATCGGTTACGACACCAGCAGGGTTTCCGGTGAAGGGTTTGCGGGTGAATGCGTCAACCTGACGAAAGCGCACAACGGATGCAGCCATGGCAGTCACGTGATGATGGGTGGAAAAAAAAGTTTAAGGGTCAGTTGATTTCGATCAGTTCCACATCAAAGATAATGGTTGCATTAGGGGGGATGACTTGTCCCGCACCCTGTTCACCATAGCCCAGTTCGGGCGGAATCACAAGTGTTCTCTTCTCACCGACGGACATATCGAGCAGCCCTTCGTCCCATCCGGCGATTACCTGGCCCTGTCCAACCTGGAATACAAAACTCTGATTCCTGAGTTTGGAACTGTCGAACATGGTGCCATCCTCCAGATAACCCGAGTAATGCACGGAGACCATGTCGCCGGCTTCCGGTTTTTCACCGCTACCCTCTTCGTGTACGTAGAATTGCAGACCGGATTCGGTAGTCTGAAGCACTGATTGATCAAGGTCCCAGGGCGTTGGGGGCTTCATGATCGATACCAGTTCAATATCCATGTAGATATTCTCGCCACCAGGTATGAAACCAGGAATGCCGTCATCACCAAAAGCCAGATTTGGAGGGATAACCAGTGAGCGTTTCCCACCCTCGCGCATGCCTATCATTCCATCGTCCCATCCTTTTATGGGAAGCTGTCCGGCACCGACCTGCACCACGATGGGGTCATCCCTTTCATAAGTTGACTCAAAGACCTGTCCATCTTCCAGGGTCCCCCTGAAATGGATGGTGAGGAAGTCGCCGTCCTGCGCCTCGGCTCCTGTTCCCACTTCGGTGTCGGTGATTTCAAGTCCGTCTTCGGTAATGGTGGTGCCGTTGCCGCCGCAGTTCCAGATGGCAAATGTCAGAAATAATGCGGTGAGTGTGAGTGTAAGTTGTTTCATGTGTTTAAAACTTTGGATTTCTAAGGACACATAGAATGACCATGACGTTTTTAATCATACTTCTGTGTGTCCGGGCTACGGTCATGGTCATTTCATCAGTGTAAATCAGTTTCGATTTATTTAGTCAGAATGGGTCACATGGCTGGACGTAATCATGTACCCATATTTCAACGGGCGGTCGCCATGTTCAACCATTAGTACGGTAATTGCATGTTTTGATACATCCGCCTAAGAATAGCGGATTTTACAACGATTTCATAGCTTAAAAAGCCATCTGAAGGATAACGGCTGACAGGCAAAATGCTTGCATGTTAATGATCGCGAAAATGATCTATGAGCTCTGCAAGCTGGAAGAGTTCACTTATGCCGAAAATGGGCTTGCAGCCGGTACGCACCGAGCGGATAAAGTGGGAGAGAAGATGCCGGGCCGGCTCTCTGTAATCAAAATGCATGATTTCCGGGGTATCCAGCTCGGCACCGTCCAGCATCCATTTTTTCACGAGATGCTCGTTGATCTGGCAGACAGCGGCCATCTTTTTCCCGATCAGAAAGCGTGAGTGGCGGTTTTCCAGGCCGTACGGATTGCCAAACAAGGAGGACGTGGTACCGTTGCTGAACCGGAGGTGCAGTTGCTGCATGGCAGGGGGCTCTGTGCCCTGGCCTGAGGGGATGTGGATGTCGCCTTCAAAATGGACCAGCCGGCTGCGGCTCCATTCCAGACAGAGCGAAATCTCTTCAAGGATGATCCTGTAAAGGGATTTGGCATCGGGGCTGCGTTGGGGGCCGGCCCATTCCCGGTGGATGTGGATCTTGCCGGGCGGTGTGATGTGGTTGAACAGCCACTGCGTTGCAGGGGAGTAGTGAGACCACATGGAGAACATCACAGTAACGGAGGCTTCTTCCGTTGCTGCAAGCCAGGTGCGAATTTCATCGGGATCGGTGGGCAGGGGGGCAACCCAGAGGATGTGAAGGCCGCGCTTCAGGGCTGCAAGAAGCTGGCCGGAACCGGTGTCACCGGATGTGGAATCATTCAGGATCAAACAGGTGTCCACATCACCCAGCAGTTCTATCTTCCGGGCCATGACAACCTCGTGCACTCCGGTAATGAACCGGAGATGCTGCTCCCATGTGATGGCCATGGGTTCGGGACCGATGATGCCGACCTTCATCTTTATTCTGTTCAGTGTTTTACCTCATGACTTTGAAGCACCCCGCTGCGAAGTATTGGGCATGGTCGTGAGAGGCACGGTGAGCCATGAACCAGTCGGACCCTGAGCAAGGGCCATGTGAGAAGGCGGCTGGATGTCTGGCGTGCTTATCGCGGCATGATCACAGCAAGGATCAGGTAAAATAGAACAAATGAGCCAAATCCGAAAACAGCTGCGAGTACGAAGATGAGGCGGACGAGGGTGCTGTCCCAGCCCAGATATTCTGCGATGCCTCCGCATACCCCAAGCAGGACCTTGTCTGTTGCCGATTTGGTGAGTCGTTTTGTCATTGCCATTGTCGTGTTATTAGGTTCCGGATTGTTTTACCCGATCATACGCTCCAGCCGCTGGTATTGTTTCAGGCTGTTGCACAGGTTTTGCCGGCGGATCCAGTTGGGCCATCCACTCAATAACGCTAAAAAAAGACCTTATGGCTTTCGAAATCTGATTAAGCCACAATGCGAGTTGCGTGTACTTCAGGGTCTCTTATCCCTTTAAGAAAGGAACGATTGAAGGGCTGGTTTGCTTTCGTAACTTAAACGCAGTAGGGATTGGCATCGCCTGTTACCTGTCCAACCGCAGGCGCCCAAGACGTTTCATATTTTTGGGTCCTGACAGGTGAACAGCTGCGCAACCATATCCATCAGATATACAGTCAGGAATCATAATGAAAAACAAGCAGGTTTCCAGGTCCGAGGACAGAGTGTATGTGCTGACTGCCGATACAGCCAAAGAGGTCAACAAGGCTGTCCGGGAGATAGACGCTGAACAACTCGATGTGCTCTATGTGCATCCGGACCAGCTCAACCTGGATGTTTTTCCTGAAGATCTGCTGGAAATGAAGCCCTGGCTTTTGTTCGTGGAATCCAAGGCTGATTCCAGCATCCTCCCGTTCCACAAAAAGAAACTGGTGCTTGAGCGAAGTGCGCAGCGCCATTTTGCCAGGGATGCTGCCGGTTCCGGTTGCAGGGTGCTGGAAATCCGTACAGGAATGCCTTCCGCTGATATTTTCGAGGCATTGCTTGATGATAAAAGGGTGATACTTCATGTCATGGAACCCGTATCACACCAGCCTCGAAACGATCTGGAAAAGTTGTCAGGTCGTTTCAAAAAACGGGTGCAGCTGATCCCGAACGGCTTTTTTCTTGCTGCCCCTGAGCCATGGAAGGAGAAAATCAGGTCCGGATACCGAATGGAGTTCTTTTACCGCGAGATGAGGCGGCAGACCGGCTACCTCATGAAGGATGGCAAGCCGGAAGGGGGTGAGTGGAATTACGACGACAGCAACAGGAAATCGCTGCCAAAAGGGGAGAAGATTCCGGATTCACCGGGATATCCGCCGGATAAGATCACCAAAGAGGTCATTGAGGATGTGGAGCGCGATTTTCCGAATCATTTTGGTGAAACGGATGGATTTTGCTATGCCGTGACCAGGGATCAGACCCTGGAGGTCCTTGACGGTTTCATTGCCAACCGGCTGGCGCGTTTTGGTCCCTATCAGGATGCCATGGCAACGGGAGAGCCGTTTTTGTTCCATTCCCTGCTTTCGCCGTACATGAACCTGGGGCTGTTGACAGCCAGGGAAGTGTGCGAAGCCGTTTTGGAGGCTTATGACGGTGATTCTGCGAACTCATCCACCCGAAAATCATCCAGGTCTTCAGGGGACAGTGATTCCGGGGGCAAGAAGGGCGGGGGGGATATCCCTCTGTCTTCAGTCGAGGGATTCATCCGGCAGATCATCGGTTGGCGCGAGTACATGTGGGTGTATTACGAGGCGATGATGCCGGATGTGCGCTCGAGCAATCATTTTTCGTACCGGAAGCCGCTGCCGGAGCTGTTCTGGTCGGGTGAGACGGAGATGCGCTGCATGCGGGAGTCGGTGGGCAGCGTCTTGAAACACGGTTATGCGCACCATATTCAGCGTCTTATGGTGCTGAGCAATTTCAGCAATCTGACGGCGACCGATCCGTTTGAGCTTTTTGAGTGGTTCTGGTACGGTTTTGTGGATGCGCACGAGTGGGTGGTGCTGCCGAACGTTCTGGGCATGTCCACGTTTGCCGATGGCGGTGTGCTGGCGTCCAAGCCGTATATTGCCGGCGGGAACTACATCCGCAAGATGAGCAATTACTGCAGTGATTGTCGTTACCGGGTTCAGGATCGGACGGGCAAGGATGCTTGTCCGTTCAACTATCTGTACTGGGCTTTTGTGGATCGCGAGCAGGATGACCTGAAAAAAAATCCGCGGATCGGGTTCATGCTGAAGACCTGGAACAAGAAGAGCGAGGATGAAAAGAAGGAGATCAGGGAATTGTCATCCGAGTTCATTGATAACCTAAAACGGTATGATGAAAAGATTGCGACGACCCGGTGAAAAATGGCCGGACTGTTGTTGGCAGCGATTTTGGCATGGCATTGTCTTCGGGACGGGCATTGATTTCAGGCCAGGCCGGTGCCTGCGCGATATTTGAAACAGAATAATTCATGAACATGAGCAGAAAAAACATCAATTCATACCGCAAGAATGTGCGGATCGACGGCGAAGCAGATGGCGACTACGTGCTGTACTGGATGCAGATCAACAGGCGGCTGCACTTCAATTTTGCCCTGGAGTATGCGGTTGCATATGCCAACAAGCTGCAAAAGCCGCTGGTGGTACTGGAGGGGCTGGCGTGTGACTACCCGTGGGCTTCGGCCCGGACCAGCACTTTTATCCTGCAGGGTATGGCGGAGCATGTGCAGAAGCTCGGTGATGCCGGAACGGTGACGTACCTTCCCTATCCCGAAGAGCAGAAGGGAAGCTATGACAAGCTGGTGCGGGATCTGTGCCAACGGGCTGCCATTCTGATCTCGGACGAATACCCGGTGTTCATCATGCGCGAGCGTAATGAGCGACTGGAAAAGGAGTTGTCCATCCCGTTCCACACCATTGACGCGAACGGTATTATTCCCATGGCGCTGTCCCAAAAAGCTCCCTACTCTGCTTTTATATTCCGGCAGCTTATGCAGAAGACGTTCCTGGAGTGTTGGGAGCATCCACCGCTGGAACATCCGTTAAAGGGTCTGGGGAAACATGGCGATCCGGGATTGTCGCAGGAGATCCTGGAGAAGCGCAAGACGGGTATGAAACGGCTCTCATCTGACAAAGAAATCGAGAAATTTGTAAGCGGACTTTCCGGATTGAAGCAGGATATTGGGCCAATCGAGTTGAAAGGGACGCGAGCGGCGGGCTTGAAGCGGCTGGATGATTTTACCGGCAACGACCTGCTTGGCTATGATGATGACCGCAACGATCCCGACAAGGAGCGCACAAGCCGGCTCAGCCCCTGGCTTCATTTCGGCAAGGTCTCTGCGTTTGAAGTGGTTTCAAAGGTGTTTGCGATGCAGCCGGATGGATGGGACATCAGCGATTCGCGTCCGGCCAGGGGCAAGCGCAGCGGTTTTTTCCGGGGACACGCCGCCATTGAATCGTATCTGGACGAGCTGGTCACCTGGCGCGAGGTAGGGTTCCATTTTGCGTGGCACACACCGGATTACGATCAGTTCGACTCGTTGCCTGACTGGGCCCGGGAGACGCTTTCGGACCATGCCGACGATCCGCGTGAGCATGTCTATACCTACGAGGAGCTGGCCGGGTCACAGACCCATGACCCTGTCTGGAACGCGGCGCAGTCGCAGCTGCGTCAGGAAGGCCGCATCCACAATTACCTCAGGATGCTGTGGGGGAAGAAGGTGCTGGAGTGGACGCCGGATCCGCAGACGGCGTTGTCATACCTGATCGATCTAAACAACGAATACGCGATTGACGGGCGGGATCCCAACAGCTACTCCGGGATATTCTGGATATTCGGCCGATTCGATCGTGCTTGGGGACCCGAACGCCCGATTTTCGGCAAGATCCGGTATATGAGCAGTGACAGTGCCCGTAAGAAAGTGAAGCTGGACAACTACCTGAAGCGGTACTCCGGTTTGTAGAGTGGGGTGTCCGGGTCGGAGAGGATAAGGGTGATCAGGGCCAGCAGGTCTTTTTCGCGGAGGGATGCGGCTTCGGCGATTTCGCTGTGGTCCAGTTTCTCCTTGCTCACGCCCGTGGCCAGGTTGGTGATGAGCGAGATGCCCAGGCAGGACATCTCCAGGCGTATGGCTTCGTTGAGTTCGGCGGCTGTGGACATGCCCACGGCGTCGGCACCCATGATGCGGAAGGCGCGGATCTCGGCCTTGGTTTCATATGTGGGGCCTTTGGCGTAGAGGTAGGTGCCTCGGGTGACGGCGATGCCGGCTTTGGCAGCGAGGTGTGTGACCTCATTGACCAGGGTGTCATTGGCATAGCGCTGGCGGAAACGTCTTGTGGCCGGGCTCACGCGCACCGGCAGGCTGATGATGTCGTCAATTAGCATCAGGTCGCCAACTCGGAAACGGAAGTTGATGCCGCCTGCGGCGTTTGTGACGAGCATGGCGCGGCAGCCCAGCGCCGCGGCCACCTGAACGGGAAGCACGGTCCGCTCAAACGGATACCCTTCGTAATGGTGGAAGCGGCCCGACCAGGCGAGAATGGATCGGTTGCCCACCTTGCCGAAATGGAGCGCACCGTCGTGTCCGGCAACACCGGTCTCAGGAAAGCCCGGCAGTTCGGAGTAAGGGACCACCACGGAATCATTTATGGTACCGGCGAACTTGCCGAGGCCGGACCCCAGTATGATGGAGGCGTCGGGTTTACCGACCCCTTTGCTTCGAAGCACTTCGGCGGCCTTCTCCACGGCCGGATCAAACCATTCCATCGGTGATGTGTTCGACATCGTACCCTCTTTTTTCGTCGTAATCTTTCAGCTTTACCATGGCGCTGTCGCAGCCGTGGTACGTCAGGACAAGGTAATCCTCCTCAAGTGCCTTTCGCAAATACTCTTCCCGAACAGCCTGGCTTTTCTTTCCGTCATGATCGAATTTGGCGACAAACTTACGGTTGATGGCCATGGGGCGGCCAAGCACATCACCGAGCATCATGGCCCGCTCAGAGCCGTTTTTGTAGAGGATGGCCTGGTGGAATTCGGTATGGCCGCCGGTAGTCCTCATGGTGATCTCATCCGGTTCCGGTGAGCCGTTTTCAGTGAACCGGAGGTCGGCATGAGTCTCCAGAAAGGCGGCCCAGCGGAGCAGTTCGTGCTTGTCGGCCCGGTCGGCTTCCTCGACAAAACGCTGCCAGTCGTTGCCGGATATCCAGATAGTGGCATTCGGGAAAGTCACATCATAGGTACCGTACCGTTCGCTCAGCAGGCCACCGATATGATCAAGATGTGCGTGGCTGCAGAATACGTGCTGGATGTCTTCGGGGGACAGGTTGTGCCGGGACAGGTTCCTGGTGATGATCTCGTAATGGTCCTTTTTACTGAAAGGTCCCAGACCTGCATCAATCAGCGCCGTGAGCGAGCCGTTTTTGATGAGGAACGGATTAATCCCCAGCTTGAACTCTCCCTTGAGAGGCGGCTGGTCGGGCCGGATGGGCACGAATTTGCGTGCGTTGCCCACCGTGTAAGTCCCTTCAAAAAGTGCGGCTATCATCCTTTGTGAGTCTTCGAGTCCCCGGCGGCGTCTTTCAATTCCTGCTCTTTCTTCTCCATTCTATCCTCGTAGCGGTCGTAGGCCTCGATGATGTCACGGATCAGTTTGTGCCGGACGACGTCGTTCTGGTCCAGATAGACAAAAGCGATGCCCTTGATCCTTTCGAGGATGTGCTGGATGGTCTTGAGTCCGGAGTGCTGGCTTTTTGGAAGGTCGGTCTGCGTAAGGTCGCCGGTGATGATGGCCTTGCTGTTGACGCCCAGCCGGGTCAGGAACATCTTCATCTGGGTCTGTGTGGCATTCTGGGCCTCATCCAGGATCACAAAAGCGTTATTGAGCGTGCGACCGCGCATGTAGGCGAGCGGGGCGATTTCGATGATGTTCTTGTCGAGGTTCATTTCGAGCTTGTCGTAGTCCATCATCTCCTCGAGTGCGTCGTAAAGGGGACGCAGATAGGGGTCGATTTTCTCCCTCAGGTTTCCGGGGAGGAAGCCCAGGCTTTCACCGGCCTCAACGGCGGGGCGCACCAGCACGATCTTCTTCACCTGCCGCTCTTTGAGGGCGCGCACGGCAAGGGCCACCGATGTGTAGGTTTTGCCCGTTCCGGCAGGACCAATGGCAAAAACGATGTCGTTCTCATTGCAGGCCTGCACGATCACTTTCTGGTTGGGTGTGCGTGCGATGACCGGGGCACCGGTGGTTGTGTATAGCAGGGTCTCGTTTGGGGAGATGGTCACCTGGCGGAGCAGGCGGTCGCTTTTTTGCAGCGCCAGCAAGGTAGCCAGGTCGTTTTCCGTGACAGCGCCGTTGCGGCGGGCAAGGCGTATCAGCTCCTTTACAATCGCTTCAATGGCTTCAAACTGTTCGGGCGGACCGCTGACCTTTATCTCGTTGCCACGCACGGTCAGCCTGCTTTCCTGAAATGCTTCATCGATCTGCTTGAGGATGCGGTCGTTCAGTCCCAGCACCACGACCGGGTCGACGTTGTCGATGAAAATGGATTTGGATTCCTGTAGTTCTGTTTGGGTAGCGATGGTGTTCAAGGTTGTTTATATGGTTCCGGTTTATACATACATAGAACGATATCCCGAGGCCGCATCATTCCGGAGGGCCTCTACTTCCGCGGGGATATCGCTGCTTCCGAAGACACTGCTTCCCGCCACCAGCACGTCGGCACCGGCATCGGCAATATCGCGCGCGTTGTCCCGGCTGACACCCCCATCCACCTGAATGTAGAAACTTCCCTGGATCTCTTCACGCACAAGGCGCATGGCGCGGAGTCTTTCGTAACTGTATTCGATGAATTTTTGTCCGCCGAATCCCGGGTTTACGGTCATTACAAGCACCATATCCACTTCGTGGAGGATGGCCCTGAGGGATGAGAGGGCGGTTCCAGGGTTGACGGCCACACCTGTATGGCAGCCGTGTTCCCGGATCTGCTGAAGGGTCCGGTGGATGTGGTTGCATGTTTCGATGTGCACGGTGATCATGTTGGCGCCTGCCCGTGCGAAATCGTCAATATAGCGGTCAGGTTCGCTGATCATGAGGTGGACATCGAGGAAGGTGTCGGTTATGCTGCGCACGGTTTTGACCATGGCCGGACCAAAACTGATGTTTGGCACAAAATGGCCATCCATGATGTCGCAGTGTATCCAGGGGGCGCCTCCCTGCACGGCCTGGGTGACATCCCGTTCCAGGTTGCGTAAGTCGGCAGCCAGGATGGAAGGGGCGATGATCGGCAGGGGACTCTTAAACAGATCGTTCATGTTGTCGTGTTTGGTGCCGTTTTTGGTGAGGCGCTTACTCTTCCCGGTTGCGGTCGGGGATCGGTTCGCTGTCAAAATCGGAGTTGGCAGGTATCTCCTCATCCATGTCGGTTTCACCTATGATCAGGGGTCCGGTTTCCTCTTCCTCGTCCTCGCTCCGGGTCACGGAGACAACCAGATCAATGGCAGTGCCTTCGTAAACGTTAGGCTGGTCATCCGGAGTGTAGCGCAGCACCGTATTGGGGGCTACGCGGTCGGTTGGTTGGAACTGGATGCTGCCCACACGCAAGCCGGCTTCGCGCAGAGTGTTCTGTGCATCAGTCAGGTGCATGTTTGTGACATCAGGCAGCCGGACCATCACGCTGCCCAACCCGTCGCCTACGATAAGATCGATGGTGGTGTTCTGATCCACTCGCCGGCCTGACGGGATGGATTGGCGCAGGACGCTGTTACGGAAGCGTGAAGATTCGTACGTCACGTTGCCGACCTGCAACCCGGAGTTCTGCAGCTGGATGGTGGCGTTGCGAAGGGACAGGTTCTGCACTTCCGGCACGACCACGGTCGGGGTGGATGTGGTATTGATGGTGATGTAGATTTTCCGGTTTGGTTTGACGATCATACCCGCATTGGGGGTTTGGTCGATCACAAAATCGGGGGGAAATGCTTCGTTGGACCGCTTGGCTGCCAGTTCATGCCTGAGGCCGCGGGATTCCAGGATGGCAGCGGCCTCATCCAGCGGCATGCGGGTGATATCAGGGACTGTTATACCGTGCCCGTGCTTGGTGTATGCGGGCATGATGTAGCGGTCCATGGCAACCAGGGCGACGGCACCGAACAGGATCAGGCCGGCAATCAGGTAATAGAGTTTGCGATCCGTGAAGAAATCGTACAGAAATCGGAAAAAGTTATTCATGGCATGGAATTTACTCGCTTTTTTTTAAAAACGTAACTGCATTCCGATTGTTGGACGCAATCCGTATTCCATGGATGCCGTTGGCTGCATGCGTGCCTGTCTCAGTTTTTGGGTGAAATAGGCGTCAAATGCGGCTATAAAGTGGTTGGCGACCAGAACGGTCAGCATGTTCCGGGCAACGCCAAGGTCGTCGTTGAAGTCGAATCCGATCTGTGCATGATACCAGAACTGATCGGGCATGTTGTTGCTGTCAATGTTAAATCGTCCTGGACTCTGGAACCATTCCCGCCAGCCGGGTCCAAACTGGAAGTACTTGCTCATGAGTTCATAGTACTGTTGCGATCCGTAGTCGGGCAGGTCGTGTGAGAAGGCGAATCCGGAGGCATAGAAGCTGTTGCGTTCGGCCTGCCGCAGTGCGTTGATATTGATGATGTCCCAGTCGACGTTGATATCGAAGGCCGGCTGTATCCCCCCAAAAGGATCCTCTACATCACTATTATAGAGGTTTTGTCCCTGGTCGGTGAGCAGGTCACGGAACGATTTTCCGTGCTGATTTCCGTGATTTTCCACCAGGAACTGGGCGTATGCCACGACACTCCAGTTTTCATTTCCGAATTGCTCGTAGTAGCGCTCGCCGTCGCGGCCGCGGTTTTCACGGTGGATGTAGACGCCAATGGCCGTCGCTTCCACGGCTACAAATAGGGCCGTTTTCCACCACTGCCGATTGGCGGCCTGGCCAAGGCCCGGCACGACAGCCGAGGCAAGAAAAGCGTAACCCGGGTTGGTGCTCAGCGCGTGCATGAAACCGGAGTTGCGTCCACCATGTTCCAGATCTGCCATGGTGACGTGGCGCGGTCCCGGCAGGACGGGCGATAGCCGCAGGTCGGCCGGGGAGACGGTACGTTCTGATGGTGTTTCGG
This sequence comes from Balneolales bacterium, assembly GCA_007132975.1. Lineage (GTDB taxonomy): Bacteria > Bacteroidota > Rhodothermia > Balneolales > Natronogracilivirgulaceae > SKNL01. The sequence continues at coordinate 13,995 of SLNO01000101.1, read as the reverse complement.
CCTGGACGGTTTTCTGGGTTGCCTCCGTTTCGAGGGCAAGGGGTTCCGCCTGGAGCGAAGCGGCCATGAACAGTACAGCCGCCAGACCGGGGATGATTGCAAAACGGCTTTGGATCCCTGTCCTGCAGAAAAAACCGGTCCGTTTTAAAAGATAAGCCCTTAACATCCTGTGTCCTTATTAGTGATTATGGATTCTGCCTGGTCGTTAACAGACGGAGTGGCCGTCAGAATTCGAAATCGAAAAGAAGTCCGAAGTTGATCAGTATCTGGTTGCCGTAGGTGACCCTTCCGGTGGCTGTTTCCGTTATAAACGCATCAGGCAGCTGCAAATCGTATGAATTGAATCCGTATGCTCCGCTGATGAAGAAACTGGTCGGAAAGAAGTAGTAGGAGTTCATGCCGATCCGGAGTTCGGCGCCCACGCCGGTTTTGAGATCGTTGCCGATGTCAAGCGGTCCGCCCCAGCCGTTGCCGGCCTCGGCAAACAGGCGCAGGAAGACCTTGTCCAGGGTAAGGCGGCCCATCTGGCGGTAGATGTCGGTTTTAAGCGGCAGGAACCACGAAAGTGTGGAATAGGCGGTGGTTGTGCCCCCCAGGGCGAAAAACGGATAGCTGCGCATGCCGATCATCCCGCCGATGTAATCCAGATAGAAGAACTCATCCGGACCGTCGAAGTAGGTGAAAAAGCGCGATCGCAGGTTGAAGTGCTGATTGCGCAGCCTGAAGCCAACCCGCACATCCGCCTCCACAGAGTGGTTTTCGAAGGTGTTGTAAATGGGCACGAGCGTTCCGTCACGGATATCGTAGGAGTCAAGCAGTTCGCTGGGCTCGTAGCTGTAGCGCAGCTGTCCGCGCCAGCCGAGCGGGGCGATGTCACCGTGGCGGAAGGGCAGGGATAGGTCGAATATCCAGGCGGTGGTCCACGTGGAGCCGACGTAGTAACGCGATGTGGAACCAGGGACCTCCTGGCGGAATTCGCGCGAGAAGAACGAGGAGGTCGAGACGCGATAGGGGCTGTAGTAGTAACCGAGCTCAATCAGGCTCCAGCGGTTGATCTTGCTGACCAAGTTCACTTCCAGCTGCCACATGTTGTAGGCGATGTCGACGCCGGTGGTGTCGGGCAGGCAGGCTGTGCAGGGGAATTCCTCGACCTGCAGCCCCTCCTCGACATTGCGGCGGATGTTGAAAAACGCCACGGATACCGTCGGCGACCAGTGCCTTTCGATGAAGGGCAGTCCGGCGTATTCGACTTCGAAGAAAAGGTCGCGGTCGAGATTGACCAGGCGTCCCGGACGGAAAAAGTTGCTGATACCGTCGCTGGGACGGGATCCGGGCCCGAACAGCGCTCCGCCGAAAATACTGAGCCGTTCGCGCATCTCGCGCGATGCAAAGTAGAGGCCGACTTTGGAGTCGCGCCACAGATTGGATCCCAGGTCACCAATGCGGCCGTCGCGCAGCAGTACGCTGTTGCTGCCCTTCAGGCGCGAGTAGTTGTCGAAACGGATAACCGGGTAGAACTGGAAGGATGTGAACTGGTCGTCGTAGGCGTAAAACTGTCTTTCATAAGAGGAACCGCGCGTGGGAAGCTGGAAACGGTAGATGCCGGTGTCGGCTACGGCGGTCACATGGTCCGGGAACGGGTCAATGTCTGAGTCGTCGAAACGGTTCAGCTGGTACAGGCTCCGGGTGGATGCGGCCCCGTCCCCTCCGGCACTTTCCGCCTGCACGCCGGCTGCAATCTTGTTTCCGGCTGCTGGCCGGGTTGATTGCCGGGTGGCCGGCTGATTATGCGCATGATGTGCCGGGGCCATTTCAATGTCGGCCAGGTCTTCCCCACTCAACTCAAGAAGTGCGATTTTATACCCCTCTGAGGTGTATTCGGAGTAGAGCAGTTTCTCATTCTTGGGATCGGGGTGGGGATGGGGCATGAAAGCGCCGCCGACCAGGTTGGTGAGCTGCTGCGTAGACCCGTGGGCCAGCGATTTGCGGTACAGGTTGAAAACACCGCCGTGATCGGCGCTGAAGTAGAGCCATTTGCCGTCGCTGCTCACGGCGGGATCGCGATAGTCCACGGCCGCATCCACAAGAACAGGGGTCATTGTATATCGTTGTGTTCCGGGTCCGGTGCGGGTTTGTCCGGCGTGGGTTGACATGCCAGTTCCGGCAGAATGTCCGTCGGGCCCGTCAAGGGTTGGCGCTCCGTCACCGCTGCCAGTTGCGCTTGTATCTGTATTGGCAATCAGCCCGTCGGTCAGAGTGATCCGGTAGATGCCGCGGTGTGCTGTGTCGGCGTAGGCCGTGTAGAGCGAAGTGCCGTCGGGGTGCCACACCGGACGGTAGAGCTGTTCGCCGTGACGGAAGTCGGTGACCCGGATGAGGGAGTCGCCTTCCATGTCGTAGAGGAAGAGATTTATGGATCCGTCTTCGATCCTGCCGGTTGCCAGGTAGCTGCCGCCGGGATGCCAGGCGGGATCCTGGAGGCGCTTGCTGTGTGTTAGCCGTTTGCTGTCGCCGGATTTCGGGTCGAATATGTACAGGTCGCGATAGTTTTCGCCGTAGCGGTTGATGCGGGCGCGGCTGTAGGCAATTTGGGAACCGTCGGGGGAGTACGCGAAGACCGTTTCGAGCCACCGAAGCGGTGCGGAGTCGAGATGGCACTCGTGCGGGTGTCCGGTATGACCGGCGTTGCTGTTGAGGTAGTGCGAGGCGTGTCCGGCCGCGGCCCGACCTGAGCGGCTGCTTCGTGTGCCCACCGGCCGGCTGCTTGCGGTATGGGCCGACCCGCCGGCCATGGAATGGGAGCTGCCCATTTCATGCGGCGCATGGATGTTCGCGGCGCTTTGGGCGCCATCCGCATCCACCAGTGAGTCCGCATCCACAAAATTTTTGGAATCTACGGTATAGAGTGAGACGATGGCCCCGTCCATGAATTTGTTGGAGAGGTAGGAGATGCGGTCGCCGTCGGGGTGCCAGGTCGGGTGGAAGTTGAAGAAGCCGAGGGGCTCGATCCAGGTTCGGTTGGATGGGTTGCGCTCGCGGCTTTCGGCGAAGATGGTGTAGTGCCTGGAGAGTTCGGCGATCCAGTCGTCGAATACTTCGCGGCCGTCGATGCCGGTGACCTCGCGGATGGCCTTGCGCACATCGTAGACGCCGCGCCGGCTGAAGGCGCGGGTGATGTCGGCGACGGCCTGCTCGCCGAAGCGGTCGCCCAGGTAGCGCGTGAAGGCGAAGCCCTGGTTGTAGACGAGTTCGCGTTCCAGGGAGGTTTTTGAGGTGAAGGTGCCCATTTTTTCGAGGCTGAGCCAGGTGCTGTCGAGCATGCGGGTGCGCAAGAGCATATCGCGGTGGCTGTCCCAGTCGTCGTAGTAGATCTCTTCGCGCATGTACTGGGCGGTGCCTTCGGCCAGCCAGGCGGGCATGCTTATGCCGGCGAGCGGGTAGGTGAGGATGCCGTTGGGGAAGCCGTAGAGCACATCCGGACGGCGCACGTCTTCGTAGGAGAGCCATTGCACGTACGTGGCGGGGTGGCGACGGCTTTTTTTCATGGAGGCCTGGAGCTGCACGATGTGGGCGAATTCGTGCGTGATCACGTTGCGCAGCCAGTTGTGGGTGCCGCGCAGGGGGGTGTCCAGGGCCGGGAGCCAGATCTCGATCTTGTTGTCGTAGAAGAAGGCGGCGCCGTTGGAGTAGTCGAGCCGGTCGATGATCAGGATGCTCACTTTGTGCTCGGGCTCGTGGCCGTAGAGTTCGGTGAGGGGGCCGTAGATCTCTTCGGCGATGCGGGAGGCGACCTGGGCGGGCCGGCTGCTGCCCTCCTGGAAGTGGACCAGGAAGTGTTCGCTTTCGATGGTGTACCACTCCAGGTGATTGTGCGGGTAGTTGTAGAAGGCCGGAGTGCGCTGCGCGTGGGCGTCGCCGGGCATCAGCGCCGATGCCGCGGTCAGGAGCAACAGGGGGAGCAGGAAGAGCATCAGCTGTGCGGCCGGCCACCGGTTTGCAAGCTGGTTTGGAGCCGGACGTTTCAGCAGGTGGCTGCGAAATGGCAGGGCGCGATTGGGCTGAACCGTGCGGTCAACAGGCATTACGAATGCGGAAGATGTGGCACAATCTGAGGATATGGAATGGACTCGATTCAATGCGTGACAACGATTTTGATGATTTTTGTTTCGGATTGTGCGCCATTCCGGGCCCTTAGACGGGCGAAATAGACTCCGTTGCCCCATGATGAGGTGTTGATGCGTATCTCCTCGGGGAAGCGGCCCTGCGACTCGGCCTGCGTTTCGAAAACGGTTGCGCCGGCCGGACTCATCACGGTAATGTCGATGCGGGCGGGTTCGGAGGTTTCGTACCGGATCCATGTGTGGTCATCGGCAGGGTTGGGCCAGTTGTAGGTTTCGCTGGCATTGAGAATACCGAATTCAGGCCGTTGCAGCCGTTCGCGTTCCAAATTGAGGCCCGCTTTGTTGCCGGGCTGGTTGCCGTAGACCGATCCCCAGGCCACATTTCCCAGTTCGGGCAGGTGCCAGGCGCGCACTTCGCCGGCTGGCGAAACGGCAATCAGATGCTCTCCGGTTATGAGAAGCGGGTGGATGGAAAGGGAGGTGTTTGCAATGCTTCCGCCGGGACTGCCGGATTGGCTGCCGGACTGGTTGGCGGAAAGGCTGCCGGCCAGAAGCGGGAAGCCCTCGACGGGATCCAGTTGCCGGTCGTAGGCGTGGATGGTGAGCGAGAGCGAGTCGCGGACGGCCACGATCAGCTCCTGCCGCCCGTCACCCGTAATATCGGCCAACAGAGGAGCGCCTGCAAAACGGGTGTTGCGCGGCGGACGGATCGGGAAGAAATCGAGCATACCGCCGTCGCGGGTGAAGCCAAAAAGCCGGTTTTCCTCGAAATCCGTTACAAAGATGTCCAATGCCTGGTCGCCGGTGAAATCGCCGAAAGCAGGCCAGGAGAGGGACTCCGAGTGAATCACTGGGGTGACCTGCCATTCACCGCGTCCCGAGAGGCCGGCGATCTGCATCCGATGGTCGGTGAGAATGAAGAACGACGGGCCATCATCGCCGCTGAAGCGAAGATTTCCGGTGTATTTACGGCGAGAGTCCATATCCTCCCGCTCCAGATCGAATGAAAAGGAGCCGTCGGAGAGGGTGAAGCGGTCATTTTGGATGGATGCGGTGAGGCCGTCGACCAGGCCGCTTTGCTGTCGGGCGTCGGGGCCTTCGGGCAGCAAGGTGCCGTCGGTGGCGATGCGGATCCGGGTCATATCGGCGAGCAGGATGTCGCCTTGTCCGGCATCGCCCTGGCCGGTGCTGATGAGGCCCGGGCCGGCTGGCAGGTCATCGGTCTCCCATTGCAGGGACCAATCGCCATCCTCGAGTATCCAGGAGCGGACGGTCTGAAGCGATGTGTTGCCTGTGGTGCGAAACTGGCCGGAGACGATCCGGTTATCCAGGATCAGGGGAGAGGTTGGGTCCGGATGGGACAGGAACGCGTAGGTGTGTTCGGAGGCTTCCGGGGTGTCTACATTCTGATTTAGGCCAGCGCCGTTTTGACTGGCAATATTTTTCGGCTGGCCGTTTGCGTATTCAGGAGCGAAGTGAATGCTCTGGAACCCGCCGGGCACGGGGATGAGCAGCTGGCTGTGGCCGTCTGGAGTGTCCGAAACAAAAGCCGGGCTAACGGGGAACAGGCCTGATTCTGCCGGAAAGGCTGCCGGGTCCGGGAGCGGCGGCAGTGCAGGAATAACGGCCCGGGTGTAGGTGCCGGCCAGCGAGCGGGCAAAGAAGGAGGCTTCGGGCAGGTTGTCCGAGAAATCGAAAAATTCGAAAAATGAGGGGCTGCCGGTGTTGCTGAAGTTGGGCGGACGGGTGTCCGGTCCGAACCGGTTTTCGTAGACGACGATGCTGTCGCCCCGGGTGGTGATGACCGTGAAGTCATTGCCGGACCACCAGAAGTCGAAAGCATGGCCGTTGGTGAAGCGGTTCTGCTCCAGGCCGGGCTGGCGGCCGATGTCGCGTGCGCCGTCCGCTTCCACAAGCTGCACGCCGCGGCGGTCGCTGTTGGCGTTGACGCGGTTGTCGGCGATGGTGTTGCGGATCACGGCTTCGTCGATGTGCCAGATGAGGATGCCGCCGTTGAGGATGCGGTCGTCAGCAGTGCCGCGGATGCCGTCGCGGCCGGCATCGGGTCCTCCGGGCAGGCTCCAGTCGAAGCTGCTGACGTTGACGACGACGCCGGGTTCCAGGATCTCGTCGTAGTCGGCGGAATTGAAGGGGTCGAAGCGGTAGTCATCGGGTGCAACGGTGCGTGTGACATGTTGGCCGTCCGGGGTGCGTATGGTGATTTCGAGCGGCTGGCCGGATGGGTTGCGATGGCGGTTTTCGATCAGGAAGTACTCGTCGCGACTAATGGCGTGCCGGGCCAGGGAGTTGGGCTGGCGCAGGGAGACGGATGGCAAGGTTACGGGCTCACCGCTGTCAAGGGTGATGTCGAACGGTTCCAGCCATCCGAGATGCATCTTTTCCCATGCGGAGGGTTCGGGCGGAAAGAGGCCGAGGTAGGAGAAGATGGAGGCGCCGTCCATGAGGCCGAAGCGACCGATGGCCGATGCGCCGGTCTCCGTGTTGAAGAGGTCTGGCAGCCCCAGGAAACTGCCGATATTTGCTACAAGCAGGCCGTTGATGGAGAGTTCAAGGACGTACTGCTGGCCGGTTATATCTTCACCGGGGCGCGACTGTGTCTGAGGGAGCAGGGCGGTGTTGGTGACGCGGATGTTCGGTGCGCCGATGTCAAAGCCATTGAAGCCGGGATCATCGAGCAGGCGTCTGAGGGATTCGGTGCCCAGGTAGACGGATGGGATGTCCTGAGGTGTCTTGTCTAGGCTGGTTCCCATGAGTTCGATATTGCGGCCCGAACCGGCATGGAAAATGACGAACATGGTGCGCCCGTCTTCGAATGCTTCCAAGTCAGGGAGGGCAGCCTGGTCCGCTTTCTGCCAGGCATCGCGGGCCAGGTTGGCCAGCTTGAAGTTCTCATCCCCCGTTTCACCGATGGGGGAGTAGGCACTCATGGGTTCGTCGAGCCGGATGATCTCGGGGACGACATGGTATTCGATATCGAGGAGCCCGCCGGAGACGGTGTGGAAATAGTTTCTGGCGAATTCCAGATGGGCTTCAAAATAGCCGCGGTCGTGTGGGAGCGGGTCGATGATGATGTCGTCGCGCTGCAGGAAGGGCAGGTCGAAAGTGCCGCTGCCGGTGGTGAACCGGTTTTCCTCCTCCCTGAATTCAACCATCAGGGCAAGGATACGGATGGTCCCGGTGGACCGTTCATTGGCGATTGCTTCATCACTGGAGAAGAAGGGAGCTGGCTGTAAAGAATCAGCCGGAGGGGAAGCTCCGGCTGGAATGGTGAGAAGCAGGTACCCGATTGCGGCCATCAGGCACCTGCATCCCTTCACGTAATGAAGCATTCGGTTGGAATAGCGGTTGCTGTGGGTGGGTAATAGTTATCAGAAGTTGAGCAGCGCTGAGAAGCGGAGGGTGTTGGCCAGCGGATGGTCTTCTTCGAGTGTGTAGATGTAGCTGAAGTCGACACCAAAAATATTGTAGCGCAGACCGGCACCCAGCGTAATAAATTCACGGCCGCCGTTGTTTGGGGACTCGTAGAAATATCCGGCCCTGATGGCAAACAACCTGTCGTACCAGTACTCGGCTCCCACGCCGAACATCAACTGCTCGTGAAGAGGAACTTCAATGTTGCCTGTTCCGTCGTTGCGGGCCAGGGTATCCCATGAGCCCACGAGAGCCCTCAGCGAGCTCATTCCGGTACCGTCATCTTCCATCCGTGCCATGATCTTGGAGATGTCATTGCTGATGGTAATGGTATTGAATCCATTACGGTCCAGATCCATGCTGTAGGACCAGCCGACACGCAGCAGCGTTGGCAGCGCATCTTTTTGCGCTTCGTCGGTGTACTGTATCGATGGGCCGAGGTTGGAGAGGTTGAAGCCGGCGCGCAGCTGCGCCTCTCTGCCGGCAACCGAGAACGGGGTGGTGCGGTACAAACCGGCGATATCCACGCCTACGCTGGTACCGTTACGTGCGGTCTGGCCGCTAACATCCGTACCCGGAGGCACCAGGTTGCTGAAGATGAACCGGATACCGGTGCCCAGGGCGAAATTTTCGTTGACTTTGAACCCGTAGGAGACGCCGGCGGCAAACTCGTAACTTGAGAAGGTTCCAAGCAAAATGTTGTCCTCGCTCCTCATCTCCTGTTCGCCGAGGTTGAGGAAGGTGATATGGGCGCCAATGGCACCGATGCCCTCGACATAGTAGCGGCCTGCAAGGTAGTCATAGAACATGTCAACCCCGAAATTGGGCAGCCAGTCGGCATGGGTAAAGTTGACTTCGTGCCCTTCCTGGAAAGCCAGGCCGGCCGGGTTCCAAAATATGGCTGTTGCATTATCGGCAATCGCCACTCCGGAGTTACCCATTCCGGCAGTCCGGGAGTCCGGTTCGATCTGCAGGAAAGGAACGGCTGTTGAGGCGACCTGCGCCATGGAGATGCTGGTGCACAGGAAAAGCAATGCGGCTGTGACAGCAACAGTTAGAGTCGTTTTCTTGAGAGACATGGTAGTGATGGCTTCTGGTTTCGAGTGCATTGTAAAAAATTGAGAAAATTAACGTAAAATGACAAGTCGTTCTATGGTGTCCCGGATCTGTCTGCCCTGATCGGTTTCAATGCGCACCTGCACATGGTACAAGTAAGTTCCCGAAGCCAGGCGGTGCTGGTCATCGTCACGTCCGTGCCAGTCGATACGGACCATATTTCCCCCGGGAATGTACTGCTCGCGGCGGATGGTCGTCACCGGCTGTCCTGATAACGTGAAAATCCGGATTCTAATATCCATCGGGACACGCGGCTGGTTGTGTTCAAAAATAAAACTGGTGAAGTTGTGCATGGGGTTGGGGTAGTTGAACACATTTCGGATCTGCAGATCCTGGCTGTCCAGCACCTGGAAGCCGACCTCTGACTCGCCAAGATTATTGAACACGTCCCAGGCACGAATGCGCAGTCGGTAATGGCCTTCCTGCAATCCATCCAGCGGATATTCGATACGCCCGCTGGTGAAGTCGTCCAGATCGCTCTGGTAGAATTCGTTGAGGGTGATAATTCTGCGGGATGCGGGGTCCTCGTCGCGCTCCAGGGTGGCCACGATCTCATGGCCCACGCCGGCGCCGGTGGTGTTGATGCCGGCGTTGTCACGCAGCAGGACGATGAGCTGCGGGGAATCGTCGACCACCCCGCCGTCGATGAACATCTCATCGTTCAGGTATATCTCTATCTCCGGTCCGCTGCCGTCGTCGACTGCATCTGGGTTGCGCCCGCGGATACGGAATGCGGAGCTGGAGCCAACGGCATCGATCTCACGCTCGCGGGCATAGGTCTGGATGCGGCCCGGGCTGCTGGAGTAGGAGACATCCTTGGGGATGATGAACTCGCTGTTGAACTGCCCGCCGCTGACCGAGACGCGGCCGTTGAACAGGGCGTCGGTCTGTACGAAGTAGCCGCAGTCGTCCAAATAGCATCCGGGGCTCTGCAGCCAATCGAAGTCGGGGTAGCGGACCAGCCGGCTGGCGTCAAATACACGCACGTTGGCCTCGCCATCGAAGGAGGTGTTGACCGACCCGTCGGGACGGCTGACCTGGCCGCTGAGTGTTACGCGGTCCAGTGCACGAAGGTCGAACAGGGTGTCGGGACGTATCTCCTGGCCGTTGATATGGGTGATATCCATGCGGGATTCGGGCAGGCCAATGCGCATGGCCGGGTCGCCCAGCAGGATGAATTTGCGAGAGTTGAACTCCGATCCCACGGGGGTAATCTTGGTGCGGCGGAAGATGTCGCCGAGGCGCTGGGGCCGGCCGTCGAGGCCGCGTCGCGTCATCTCGCGGGTCAGGGCGATGTTCAGGCCGAAATTCAGGATGCCGGGATTTGGTGATGTGTAGACGACGCGTGTAGTCGTGAGTGCCGCGATCAGCCCGCCATTGGGATGAAGCATCATCTTTTCGGCTCCGGAATTGTCTTCGGTGTCGTCAAAGCGGCCGAAGGAGCAGGTGGCGGTGACCATGATGGAGGGCCGCTCGCGGTTGTTGAGCCGGTTGATGTCATCGGAGGTGAACAGGCGCTGGTCGGTCAGGAACTGTTCGGCGCCGTGGCCCGAGAAGTTGAAGACCAGGGTGCCGTCGTTGATTCGGTCGACCATGGCCCGGGTGGCTTCCGGCACGCGCGGGCCGGCGCTGGTGTTTTCGACCGGGAAGGAGATCTGGTAGACCTTTTCCAGTCGGATGCCTGTGGCGTCCTGGTCGATCACGTCGGCCGTGCCGTCGGCATTGAGAATGTGCAGGTCACGGTCGTTGGAGCTGCCGGCGGCGTGGTCGTCGGCAATGAAGGTGAACAGGCTGCGCCAGTCGCCGCGGGTGCGCGGGTCTTCGTAGGCCTTGATCTTGTCGACCAGCAGCCGGGCCTCCTCAATGGTCTGTATCGGCAGGCGGCCCACACCGATATCCATCAGGTTGATCGGGTTGTTGGGTGTCTGGCTGCGCGGCCAGAGCCCCTCATTGTCCCCCATGAAAGCAAAAAAGTCGTCACTGCCGTAACTGTCGACCCGGTCAATCGACTCTTCACTCTGGTAAGTGAACACGTAATTGCGCATCACCGGATTGGCGATAACGCCCTTGTAATCGTAAGTGGTGCCGCCGAACAGCAGCAGGTACTCGGGCTGGCGCTGCCCGGCTGCCGCACCGCGGTCATAGAGGTGCTTGACATAGTCACGCAAGGCCACAAAATCAGGCACCCCGCCATTGAACTCGTTGAAGATCTGGCTCTGGGTGACTACCACGGGCGTCAGACCGTCGCGGTCGCGTCGGTATTCGGCCAGGCGCTGGGCCTCGTCCACGAAATCCTCCGCGGTGATGATCACGTAGTCGGGGTAGGCCGATGGGTTGCGGATATTCTGGTTGGATACGGCTTGCCCTGCAGGCGGCTGGCGAGGGGAGCTTTGGGCCAGAAATCGGCGATCGCGAGCCGATGAGTGGGTCACCGTATAGAGATTGCCAGATTGGGAAACCTGCAGGCGGACCGGGGCCGTCGGATCGGTGATGTCCAGCACGATAGGCTGGGCGGTGAAGCCGCTCAGGCGGTAGCGCACCAGGCTGCCGTCACCGTCCTCGGGCGGATGGAAGGCAAGGCGGTTGCCGGTGGCCTGCAGGGCACGGTCGGCGCGGATGCGCACCCAGTCCACCCATCCCCGCGAGGCGCTCATCGGGTTCTGGAAATTGGCCCCGATAGTAATGACATCGTTGTTCAGTGAAAAGCCGGTAAGTGTCTGGCGAAGTTGATTTACGCGCGCCGAAAGACCGGTTGCCCTGGTCAGGGAATTGATGGCGGCGATGTTCAGGTCCGGCAGCGCGGTGCTGCCGTTGACCGTGAAGCTGAAGCGGGAGGCCGAAGTGGAGCGGGCGGCCATGGAGACCCAGACCTCGATATCCGATCCCTGCCGGAAACCGGCCAGCGTGTCGGTGAAGATGGTCTGCGAGGCGGAGCTGACCGGATCAAAACCCTGTCCGAACCACTGGGTGCCGGACTTGATGCGCGACTCGGATTTTTCGCGGTCCTGCTGCAGCCAGCGAAAGTCGCGGAACTCGGAGACCTCGCGGGTCGGCGAACCCGCCGGAGCCTGTGTCTGCAGGCGAAGGCCGGGCTGCTGACCGACCGTCAGGAATACGTAGTTGCTGGTGGTGAACGGGTGCAGACGGTGTTCGAACCGGTTGAACTGAGAATTATAGAAAGCCCGGTTGGGGCCGTTGGCGAAGAAAATGACGCGGTCGCCGGAGCCGAAGCTGCCGTCGGACTCGCCTTCCACGATGATCGGGATCTGGGTGAGCTGCGGACGCGGATCGCTGTTTCGGTGGGGCAGCTCGTACCCCGGAGTTGTCCATATCTGGATGTTGCGCGGGTCGATCTGGGAAACTGTGATCCCCAGATCCTCCAGGTAGGAGGCGTCCAGTACCCATATATTGTCGGACGGTATGGGGATGCGGTACCACTGTCCGGCGGCCAGCGGGCTGTCGGCCGACAGGGAGGCGGTGGTTTCACCCGGGAGCACCGGCGCTGTCTGGTCCATGCGTGGTCTCACGGCGGCGGCCTCATCCTCATAGACCCGGATGCGCATGCGCCGCACGACCTGGAACGTGGTGCCACGGGTCTCGTCCTGGCGGGCCATGTGGATGGTCAGGGGCACGACCATCTGCCCGCGCGTATACCCGGGTTCCCCGCGCTGGATCACCGGGGTGTCGCGGCCGGCGATCAGGTACTGTTCGGGATGGTTGACATAGTGCAACTGGGTGGAGTCGGCGCGCACGGGCACGATCTCCTGCTCCATGATGCGGTAGCGGGCCTGCCCATTGGCCCAGGGCACCATCAGGTACTCAGGCGAGGTGATCCTCAGGCGCTCGTTGACCAGCTCATAGTCGGTGAAGGCGTCGGTCTGGCTGGCAATCCGCAGCTCCTGGGCATGCACGCCGGACGGCACTACGCCGCAGACCAGTACGAGGAGCGCAATAAGCAGGATAAGGGATGCTATCGGGAATTGGGGCATTGCCATGTACGAACTGAAAGTAGAGCCGGTTGGATCCGGTTAAACAAGTTATGTGGGGGATTGCTGGTGTTCTCTTGCACGTTTCCGGCGAGTCATGGATAGAGACAGTCAGTTGACGGTATCCAGGGTGCGTCTGCCGGGCAATCCGGGTTCGTAACCAATGAAGCTATAGGCAATAATTATTTTTTGACGTGTAAACGATAATTTACGTGCAAGACATGTTAAAGTCAATCGCAACCGCTCAACTGAAAATGCCTGGACGTAATCCTGTCCTCTGCGCTACCGTTGGGGCGATGGCTGTTTGGATCATAACCGTTCAACCACCATGGCGGAAGCACCCCCGCCACCGCTGCAGATGCCCGCGCATCCCCATTTACCGTTATGTCGCCGGAGCGCGTGGACAAGCGTAACCAGCACGCGGGCCCCGGAGCAGCCCAGCGGATTGCCAATAGCTACGGCACCGCCATGGATGTTCATCTTTGCGGGGTCCACATCCAACAGTTTCGTATTGACCAGCGTCACAACGGCGAAATCCTCGTTGATTTCGATCAAATCCATGTCAGAAGCCTTCTTTCCAGCCCTTTGAAGCGCCAGGCTTATGGCTTTTGCCGGGGCGGTGGTGAACCATTCCGGCGCCTGGGCGGCACTGGCCTGGCTTGCAATCCTGGCAATTGGGGTGAGTCCCATTTCACCGGCCTTGCGGGCGCTCATCAGCAGGAGTGCGGCGGCACCGTCATTCAGCGAGGATGCGTTGGCAGCTGTGATGGTTCCGTTTTTTTCAAATGCGGGTGGGAGTTTCCGCATTTTTTCAGGATCGAACCGCTTAAGTTCTTCATCACGGCTGATCACATCAGCTTTGCCCATGCGATTTCGCACTTTTACCGTCGCTATTTCGGCATCGAAAGCCCCCTGGTCGTGCGCCGCTGAGGCCCTGCGGTGTGATTCGGCGGCAAAATCGTCCTGCTGTTCGCGGGTAATCTTATGCTCTGCCGCACAGATCTCGGCCGCATTGCCGAGGTAGAAATTTTTAAAGACATCGGTCAGCGCGTCGCGTATGATGCCGTCCTGCAGTTTACTGTTGCCCAGATTGATGCCAAAACGGGTATCGCTGACATAGTGAGGGACGTTGCTCATGCTCTCCATCCCGCCGGCAACCATGATATCGGCATCGCCGGTCTGAATCTGCTGCACGGCGAACATCACGGCTTTCAGCCCCGAGGCGCCCACCTTGTTGACCGTGCAGGTGGGAGTGGTGTTACTGAGCCCGGCGCGCATGGCCGCTTGTCGGGCAGGTGCCTGCCCCAGCCCGGCTGAAAGCGCATTGCCCATCACCACTT
>SLNO01000020.1 GCA_007132975.1 Balneolales bacterium | reverse complement strand
GATGCGGTTGTCATAATGAAATACTTCGTTGGCCATATGTTTATCCCCTTATATAATTGTATGGATACGATTTAGCATCAATTGTGTCTTGGTTTACTTTTTTTGGAATGAATTTCCTGTTCCTCCCCTTCTTGCCCGACGCCGTCCGTTTTCTTCTTTTCAGCGGAACGGTTTTTCTTTTCAGGGAGGATGTCGTCAATGAGCATGCGGATGGATGGTGTGTCGCGGTCATCATACTGCCCGCTGCGTACCGCCCAGATGAAGGCCCCCAGAAAACCGGAGGCGATGACCAGGCTGAACGCGATAAGCAGATACATCACTTCCATCAGATGATCTCCCTGTTCCGGGCACCCAGATGGGTAGCCGCAGTGGTGAAAAGGATCACTGTGACCGAACTTATGGGCATGATGATGGCGCATACCAGCGGCGAAAGCGTGCCGGTTACGGCAAAACTCAGTCCAATCACATTGTAGAGCAGCGATAGCCCGAAACTGATTTTGATGACCCGCCGGCTGTACCGGGTGAAGTCGATAAAACTGTCCAGTTTATCCAGCATGGATGTGTGCAGGATGGCATCGCTTGACGGGGTAAAGGTGCCCGTATCATCCGTGACCGCAATTCCGGTAGTACTGGCGCGCAGGGCGCCCGCATCGTTCAGGCCGTCACCTACCATCAGGACATTCCGCTGGTTGCTGAGAGACCGGACGTACGCAAGCTTCTGTTCGGGTTTTTTCTCAAAATGCATCCGGGATTCGTCCCCAAAGAGCGGTTTCAGCGCCTCTTTTTCACCGGGGGTGTCGCCCGAGAGCAGATGCAGCGTGAACCTTCTGCGCAGACGTTCCATCAGCTGGATCAATCCCGGCCGGTAGCGCCCCGATATCTCAAAGAATCCCAGGCAGACCCCGTCCCGGCTTATGTAGCTGCGCGTTTTATCAGATTTATTTGCTTTCAGTTCCGGTGCAACCCCTTCGGCAAAACCTGCATTCCCAACCCGGTACTGTTTCCCCCCCATGACAAACGCAATTCCACGTCCTGATACCTCCTCAAATGAATCGGGCAGGTTGTCGCCCGGGTGATCCAGGTGCCTGAGGATGGAGCGGCTGACCGGATGTGTGCTTTGACGCAGCCCGCTGGCAAGGTGGCTGCGGATCTCGTCAGAAAACGGGACGCCGAAATACCGGACCCTCGCCTCCTGGGGAAACGTGAGCGTGCCGGTCTTGTCGAAAACAATGGTGTCGGTAACCGCCATCTTCTCTGCCACTTCCGCGTTTTTCAGGTAGAACCGGTTCCGGCCCAGAATCCCCGTGACCCAGCCAAGGGTAAACGGTGTGGTGAGCGCCAGGGCGCACGGACAGGCGATGATCAGGACGGCCGTGAAGGCGTTGATCGCCGTGGCCGGACTCTGCGGGATCCAGTAAAGCGCCGACCCGATTGCAATGGCCACAATCGTAGGAGCAAAAAACCGGCTGAAGCGGCGTGAGAGAGAGTGCAGCGTATCATCGCGCTCCTCGCGGAACTCACTCCGGTTCCACAGGCTGGTCAGGTAACTCTGGGAAACCGGCTTGGTAACCACCAGTTCGACCCTGCTTCCCATGACCCGGCCTCCGGCATAGACCAGCTGGCCCTTATCCACCCCTATCTCATCCGATTCCCCTGTCACAAAACTGTAATCGATCCGGGCCTTGCTGCTAAGCAGGCGGGCGTCGGCCGGTAAAAGCTCCCCGTGCCGAAGCACCGCAATATCGCCGACCTGAAGCCGGATTGCCGGGACGGCTTGCTCCGTTTCACCCTTTTTCATCAGAATCGAAAGCGGGAAGTAGGAACGGTAGTCCCGGTCAAAGGAGAGCCGGTCGAAGGTCTTGCGCTGGAACAGCTTGCCAGCCAACAGGAAAAACACCAGCATGGTAAACGAATCCATGTATCCTGCCCCATAACCCGAGAGTATCTCGTATGTGCTGCGGGCAAACATGGCCAGGATTCCAAGCGAGATGGCAATATCCATGTTCCATTGCCGCTGCCGGATGCCCAGCAAGGCAGGTCGGTAAAACACCGTGCTGCTGTACAGCAAGACGGGGAGCGCAAGGATGAGGTTCAAATGACCGAACAGGTGGATGAACTGGGTGTCGATGCCGTCAGGTCCGGCGATGTACTCCGGCAAACTGAAGAGCATGATGTTCCCGAAAGCAAAGCCCGCCAGCCCAAGTTTGATGTAAAAGGCACGGTCTGCCCTTGATATGGTGCGCTTGTCCGTACTGTCGATTTTCAGGTCGGGCTCGTAGCCTATCCGGTCCAGCAGTTCCACTACCTTGCGAAGTGACGTCTGATCCTCGTCAAATGCGATGGTGGCTTCGCGTCGGTTGAACGACACCTCACTGCGAAGTATTCCGGGATCGAGCTGCTGAATGTGCTCCAGCAGCCAGATGCAGGCGCTGCAATGGATCTGCGGAAGCGACAGCGTTATGGTGCTCTTCTGGCCGTCGGTGAAGGTGAGCAGTTTGTCACACATTTCCGCATCATCCAGAAATTCATAGCGGGCCTGGCGTCCCGATTTCCTGCGCGAGATGCCCGGCGTTTCCTCTCCAAGGCGGTAATAGGCTTCCAGCCCGCTTTCACTCAGCAGACTGTACACGGTGGCACAGCCCTGACAGCAAAAATCCATGTCATCGTGGATCACATGTCCCTCCGGACAAGGATCGCCACAATGGGCACACTGAACGGCGCTATCAATGCGAAGCTCTGCCAATACCAATAATGTGATTCGCGGACAGGTTTGAAAAAAAAATTGCTGGCAGGCACCCACGTTGTGACTGATATTGGTAGCCTGCACGAATGCAGACAGCTGGCCGGTTGCTCCAAGCTTACTGAATAAATACTATCACGTAATACCTTTTGCGCGGCATAACTGCGTTAAAACAATACTATAAACCCAATTTAAAATATTGATGAACATTATCAAATAAATTTCTTTCATCAATAAGCAACGAGATGGGCAGATGGGCAGAGACTTGTTACCCTGATGCGGCCATGACTTCCCATTGAGCATCCGGTCTCTGTGCATCCACGGCAAGCCAAAATTTTTCAGCACGTGCGTGTCACAGCGCTCTTCGCTCCGGTCGAACGGGAAGGCGGGATGAGGTTCTCAGCTCTTCAGCCGCTCATAACTGGCTTCGAGATCGATGATCGGCCGGGGATAGTCTTTGCCGATCTGGACGGCACAGCGACGCTGATCTTCCGCTGAAAGTGAGTGAGGCTGGTGGATGTGTGAAGCGGGGGCATTGTGCAGCGCGGGTATCCAGTGACGTATGTAGTCGCCATTTTGGTCGTACCGGTCGGCCTGGCCCAGGATATTGAAATGCCGTTGACGCGGATCGTTGCCCACACCGCTGTTGTAGGCCCAGTTGCCCCAGTTGCTGCACGGGTCATAATCCAGAAGCAGCGTCTCGAACCACGCGGCGCCAATGCGCCACTCCTGACGCAGGTTCCAGCTGAAGAAACTTGCCGCGTTCTGCCGGCCACGGTTGCTCATGAATCCGGTCAGGAGAAGCTCCCGCATGTTCGCATCCGCAAAAGGAATGCCGGTTTCGCCACGCTGCCAGGCGCCGGCCAGGTGTTGGTCATAGCGCCAGTCGACGGGATGTGGTGACGTACGGATTCCATCCATCTTGAAAAGGGCATTCCCGTGCTTGATGAATACAAATTTGAAATAATCCCGCCAGATGAGCTCAAAAATCATCCAGTAGGTGGAGCTGTTTTTGACGCGCTCTTTTTCGTAACGGCGGACCTGCTCATGGATAAGGCGCGGTGACAGGGCGCCTGTTGCCAGCCAGGGTGAGAATTTTGAGGAGTAGTCCGCACCGAGCAGGCCGTTGCGGGTCTCCTTGTAGCGCTTCAGGTGGTCGCCGTCCCAGATGTAGCCCCGGACCCGCTCAAGTGCGGCATCCTCCCCGCCTTTGAAACGAAGTACCGGTTTGTGCGAAAGGTCGTGCTGTCTCTCATCCCACAGGAAATGATCCGGCAGGGCGCGCAGGGTTTCCAGGGCCGGCAGCTCTCCGGGATCGTCCACCGGACACGGCGGCAAGGTATTAGGCATGGCGATAGTCTCCCGGACCCGGCTCCCCTTCTCCACTTTCTTACGAAAGTCGGTGAACACATCCGGCACCTGATCCGGATCCAGGGGAAGGTCGTCAGGGTGATAGAGCGTGCTTCCCCAGAATTTTTTCAGGCGGATTCCGGCGGAGGCTCCTGAATCCGGCGGGCTCAGGGACACAAGCGCCGTCTCAAGCGCATCCTCATCCACCCGCTCCTCACTCGTTGCCTCGGCATGCAGGAAGACCTCGGTGACGCCATATTCCCTGGCCAGCTCAGGGACGATCGCCTCGGGATGGCCTGTGCGTATGACCAGGTCGGAGTTGCGCGCGCGCAGGTTTTTCCGGAGGTTCCTGACCGTCTCCAAAAGGAAGCGGATGCGGTGGGGCCCCACCCGCGGGAAGCCGTACTCTGTGGCGCTGAATTTGCGGGGGTCGAACACATAAACGGGGATCATGCGATCGGCTTTGGAGGCCTCAAGCAGCGCTTCGTTGTCATGAATGCGCAGATCGTTGCGGAAAAGGACGAGGGATGTCTTCGGTTGTGTTTTCATGGCAAGGCAAACATAATTTCCCACAATGGGGTTCATGATGATGCGATCGGGATTTCGAATTTCCGCGAACTTGCATGAAGCCGTGAACTTGCATGAAACATTTACAAGCACTTTTGCGTATCATTCTGCTTTTTCATATCCGTGATGCGATCTGGACATGGTTTTTTGGTTGTCATCCGTGATCTTTACAAGCACAATCTGACATAAAAGTGAATCGACATGCTCACTTTCACCGATGTAAGCAAACAGTACAGCAAAGTCAGGGCCGTAGACCGGTTGACCTTCTCCATTGAAAAGGGGGAGATATTCGCTCTGCTCGGTCCCAACGGCGCCGGTAAAACCACATCCATCCGGATGATCATGCAGATCATTCAGCCCGACAGCGGCACCATCGCATTCGACCCCTCGCTGACCACAAAAAAAGGTGTCGACCGAACCCGGCTTGGTTATCTTCCCGAGGAGCGGGGCCTGTATCAGGATGCAACGGTGCTGCGCACCATTGTCTATCTTGCATCACTACGGGGCAGGGACGCCGCCTGGTCCCGGAAAAAAGCCGCCGAATGGCTGGAGCGTTTCGGACTCAGGGACCGGGCGTTCGACAAGGTCTCCGCG
>SLNO01000125.1 GCA_007132975.1 Balneolales bacterium | reverse complement strand
CTTGTCGGTGATGTCGAGCGTACCGTCCGGGTTCACGGAAACGGTTAAAAGATTGGTTTCCAACTGCCATTGGCCGTTTTTCTGTGTGGCGATCGGGTTTGTGAGGGATGTCGGATCATTCCCGCTCCCCGGTGTGACAGTACCGGAGGATGCCTGTTCGGTGACGCCCGGTATGTTGGCAGGCGTGTCGACGGGTGTGTC
This sequence comes from Balneolales bacterium, assembly GCA_007132975.1. Taxonomy (GTDB): domain Bacteria; phylum Bacteroidota; class Rhodothermia; order Balneolales; family Natronogracilivirgulaceae; genus SKNL01. Next base: position 5,093 of record SLNO01000125.1, on the reverse strand, counting down.
TGAAGCTGTGTCGAAAGGCGCGTCATGTGAGGAGGCGCCGACCCCATCCACCCGGGAAACCGGCTCAACCTTGATGGTCTGGAAGCCCATCGGCGGGATATCCGGAGTCAGCATGTAGATCCGGTAGCGTACCATATCGAAATACTTGGGACGGTTGATCGGTTGCTCGAGCACCGGCTGCACTTCTTCCCGGCTGATGAGCTGGAAGGGGAGCGATCCGCCGTCCGGACCAACCAGGCGGATGCCGCCTTTGTCCAGGCCGCGGGGCACATCCACAAATGCCTCGACCACCTCGCTGCGCCGGTATTGCGTGGTGTTGATGGCGACCAGGTGGATGCTCTCCGGCTCGTGGCTGCGCAGGTCGATGCGCGTGGCCAGGTGACGCGCGGCGCGGTCGAAAAGCCCGCGCGAGATATCGCCAGACTGCTTGAACCGGTTCATCATGTCCTCGTGGATGGGGTCCAGGCTGCATCCGCCGATGGAATCGTGCGCCGAGTTGAGGATGAGCGGCTCCCAGGCCAGTTCGGGCAGGCGGTCGGTGATGTCGAGGCCGGCCATGCCCATGAGCGAGTTGAGCGGCTCGGCGTAATGCTGGATCCAGCGCTCGGCGTCGAAGTTGGCCTGCTTCAGATACATGCGCGCCGAAAGGGCATATCCGTACAGATTGGCACTGCGACTATCAAATTGCGCGCTTCTTCGCTCGCCTGTGACCAAGGGGAGCTCCCCGGGGTCCACCTCTTCGGCCAGAAGGCGGGCGTACTCTTCTAGCGTGCTGTGGCGCACATCGAGTTCAGGGAATTCGCGGCGGATATCGCGCAGCAGCTGCACGGTCTTCGCGTTCGGACCGCTGGAGTCGTGCCCCTCCATCCAGATCACATGACGCGTGGTGAAATCGCCGGCCTGGTCGCGGATGATCTTCTCCACCGACGCGTGCAGATTCTCCGGCGTGTAGCCGTCTTTGTAGCGCGTCATAAAATAGTCCTCGCCGTGCTGCTCCCGGTCGGCGAAATGGAACGCGTTGCCATCCCCCCATTTGTGCTCAATATCGGCCGGCTGTTCGCCATGGACGACCGGCCGATATATATAGAAGTAGAAATTATAACGCGGCCAGGTAGAGAAGCGCGACGACAGCGCCCGGGTACCGTCCGCACCCTCCCAGATGAACTCCGCCTTGGGGCTGTCCAGCGAATTGATGCCGCGGTAGAACATGATCAGGTCGATCCCGAACTCGCGATACAGCTGCGGAAGCTGCGAAATCTGTCCCCACGAAAAAGGCGAATAGCCGATTTTTGACGCACCGCCGTACCCCCGGCAAACTTCATGGCCGCGCAGCAGATTGCGCACCAGGTTCTCCCCGCCCACCATGTACTCGTCCGGCAGTGTATACCACGGCCCGATCAGCAGACGGTTTTCGCGCACCATCCGCTCCAGCAGTTCTTTTTTGTGCGGCCGCGCCTCCAGGTAATCCCGGACCATCACCGACTGGCTGTCGAGGTGATAGGCACGGTAATCGGGTTCGGTCTCGAGGATGTGCAGCACTTCGTCGAGCATCTCGACCAGCATCTGCCGGTTGCGCTGGAACGGAAACCGCCACTCGCGGTCCCAGTGTGTGTTGGATATGACGTGAAAAACGCGGTCTGACATGAAATGATAAGGGTTTTTGTGTTTCTGGAGATTCGGGTGGATGTGGTTTGCGCCTGTTAGGTCAGGTTTATGGGTGGATACGGCTTGCGTCTGATGGGACAGGTATATGGGTGGATGCGGCATGCGCCTGATGGGACAGGTATATGGGTGGATGCGGCATGCGCCTGATGGGTCAGGTTTATGGGTGGATGCGGTTGATGTTTAAAGGTTCGCTTTTCTGTTGGATGCGTTCTTGCTGCTGCCCCGGTCAGGGTGCCGGCGATTTACAGGAGTCAGGCAGTATCCTCCAAAAGCTTGTCCACGAAAAAGCGGTGCTTCAGGAGCACTTCTGGCAGGCCGCCATGTGCAACGACGGATGCCGCATCGAAATCGTGTCCGCCGGTCTCGTGGAACGGTACGGCGACACACCGGCCAATGCCGGCGGCGCGGATGGCCACTGTACCGCTCTGGCTGTCCTCGAACCCTATGACCGCGTCAAAATCCTCCGGTCCCACACCCGCCTGATGCAACGCAATGGAGTAGAGATCGCGGAACGGTTTGAGCCGGATCTCGCTGGAATCGGTGGCTGTCACGAACGCGTCATAGCACGCGTCAGGTGATGAAAACCGTCGCTCGAGCCGCTCCCGGACCTCAACGCTCACCGGCCAGCTTGCCGCATCCTGACGCAAAATATTGAACACCTCGCGCATTACAACTTCAGCCTCACACCGGATGGAGGAGGTGACCAGGGCCAGACGCACCGGGTGTTTTCGGAAAAACTGCCCGAGCCGCGAGAGGGTGGACACTGATTCGGGATCGCCGTTTGTGGTATCTGTGGAATCTGTTGTCACCAGCTGACTTGCAAGTTCACCGGCCTCCCCGCCGAGGTCACCGGAAAGGAGGGCCAGTGTCACCGCCACACCGGGCATGGGCTCAATCAGGGGGCGGTCCGCATCCACCCCGGGAATGGCGGCCAGGAATTTCCGGTCACCCGCTTCAATGGCCGCAAGGATCTCGTGGTAGCGCTGGTAGTAAATATCGATACAGGCCTGGACCTGAAGATCGCTGCGTTCCAGTTTTCTGGCCAGAGAATCCATCTCGGTTTCGGAAACTGTTCGCCCACCTGCTCCAGATTCTGTTTCGATTCCTGCCAGGTGGTGTGCGTTGCTGTCGGCTTCAGCAACTCCGGCGCCAAGCTGCCGCAGATTGATCTGCACCTGCCGGCGGCGCTGCTCGTCTCGGCTGTGTCGGATGGTCCAGTCCGCCGCTTTCAGGAAAGCTTCGCCAAGGGCACGGGTGTCAAAACGGGCACCGTATGCATCCACCAGATACTCGACATGCTTCGTGGTGCTGTTGCCGATGACATTGGGAAAGTCTCGCTGCGGATCGAGCCCGGGCCAGTCCGTCCCGCCGGGTCCCATGGCTTTGCGCACGGCGTGCTCGAGCGAGTGGAGGCACAGGGTTTCGGTGGTGGTTGTGGTGCCATCCATGTCCATCACGGCGGCCACCGGCGGTCTGTCGAATGCGACCAGCAGGGCGGCGATCGGGCAGATTTCGTACGGCGGAAAGACATACGATGGGTTGGGGATGCGCACGAACAGCTCCGACTGTCCGGTTGCGAGTGCGGCGGCCTGCGTTTTTTCGATGATCCTGATAGCCATGGAGGAGAATTTATGATGGATTGGAACGAGGCCAAAGTTACGAAAAAAGGTCCACGTAATCACTTGGATCCGGGTGGACCGGCATGATGACCGGCTGGATCTGTATGATATTCACACCGGCCGGTTGCGAGGGGGCAGTACCGTCGTATGCGGACTGGTCAATACTTCCGGTTGCGGTTTGAGTTTGGGATCTGAACAGCTAAATTACCGCACGGAAGCATATATACTGCTGAAACAGGTCAAAGGCGGATAACTATATGAAACCGGAAGGGCGCAGCTGAATAGAAACGCAAACGGAAGCAGGATACCGAATCTGATGATGAATGAGGAACCGGAACTGCCGATGAAATTGCCAGTGTGATTGCGATGAACGTGGAAGCGGGAATCTGAATGGAAAAAGAAACGAAACAGTCGGGCAGTGCGGATGTGAATCGGTCGGGTGGAAGGGCGCTCGGACTGGATGCGCTGCGCGGCATCGCCATCCTGACCATGGTGCTGTCGGGCATCATCCCGTTCGGCGAGCTGCCGGCCTGGATGTACCACGCGCAGGTGCCGCCGCCCGACCATGTCTTCGATCCCGAGGTGCGCGGCATCACCTGGGTGGATCTGGTCTTCCCGTTTTTCCTGTTCAGCATGGGCGTGGCAATTCCGCTGGCTTTTTCCCGCCGGGTGGATGCGGGCATGGGCCGAAGGGAATTGCTCGTCATGGTAGCGGAACGCGGCTTTCTGCTGGCATTTTTCGCGATCTACCTGCACCATGTGCGTCCGTTTGTGCTGCAACCGTCCGACCAGGATGCGTGGGTCTGGTGGATTGCCATAGCCGGTGCACTGATCCTGTTCCCGATCTACACGCGTCTGCCGGCAGAATGGTCCCGGCCGGTCAGGTGGGGCATCCGCGGCGCCGGTTTTGCCGCGGCGGCGGTCCTGCTATCACAGCTGACCTACCCCGACGGCAGTGGGTTTTCGCTCTACCGGAGCGACATCATCCTGATCGTGCTGACCAACATGGCGGTATTCGCCTCACTCATCTGGATGGCCTTTCGGCAACGTGCCGACCTGCGGCTTGGTGTGCTGGTCTTTCTGGCGGCGTGCATCCTGGCCGCCCGCGAGCCGGGCTGGGTGGCCGCGTTCTGGGGCGAGTCGCCGCTGCCCTGGCTGTTCCGTTTCGACTACTTGAAGTACCTTTTCATCCTCATACCCGCCACCATGGTCGGCGATCAGCTGGCCTCGGCCATGAAACAGGGGCTGCCATCGGTGCTGCCAGACCGTTCACTGCGCGGCGCCGGCCGGTACCACGTCACCGCCGTAGCGGGCGTGGCCATCATGGTCATCCTGCTGGCCGGGCTGCTCAGCCGCCAGGTCTTTCTGACGACGGCGCTCACGGCGGCCATCATGGCGGCCACGCTTTGGCTTTTCCGGAGCGCAGAAACCGCCAACGACCGGCTGTTCCGGTCCATGCTGCTCTGGGGCGCTTTCTGGCTAATGCTCGGGCTGGTGCTGGAGCCGTTCGAGGGCGGCATCCGCAAGGACCATTCCACATTCAGCTACTACTTCGTCACCACAGGCACGGCCATCTGGCTGCTGGCGTCGTTGATGATCTGGATCGATCTCCTGCGGGGTGCTCGGTGGTTTTCACTTCTGGTGGATAACGGCCAGAACCCGATGATCGCCTATGCCGGAATGCAGAGCTTCGTGCTTCCGGTGCTCACGCTGACCGGCGTCCACGGCTGGCTGCTGTCGGTCACCGGCGACCCATGGATCGGGGTACTGCGCGCGGTCGGGTATACGGTGCTGCTGGCGCTGCTGGTG
>SLNO01000007.1 GCA_007132975.1 Balneolales bacterium | reverse complement strand
TCTGAAAGCGGGTGGACCGAAACAGCAGATAACTGTCGAAGGCCAGCAGGAATGCACCCTGGACGGCCACTGCGGATCCGAACTGGCGGGTTCTGCTATCCCCGGCGTAGTGCTGCAACAGAAGCCCGGTTGCTATGTAGCTGACATTCAACCCCGCATTAACAGCAACAATGCGCTGAAACTGCTGCTCCCTTTTCAGATAATCCGCAAGTCCGGGGCTGTCCGGATCCAGCGGCGGAACCCGCCCAATATACGGACCGCGGCGTTGCAGCAGATAACCCCGTGAGGCCGGCTGCATCATAATTCCATGTAGTCGATTGGGTATCGGCAGCGTCCCTGTCAGATTGTTTGGGAGTCTCTGCCCCACTGTACCCGGAAGTCATGACCATGACCAGAAAAAGCGAAGCGGATATCTTCCATTTTCCGGCTCCTGATAATTCCTCGGGAATATTAGAAAAACGTGTTGTTAGCAGCATCATCCACCAGACTTTTGTAAAAATTTGAACATATTCAGTATTATGCTTGTTATATGCACATGTACACATATTTCGTTCCCGGAGAATTGGTAATCCCCGGTTAATACCCAAATTATTATATTTGGGCGGACAAATGATCGCTTTCAAGCGCGGGAGATGCACATCCCGCTTGCCGTAAGTCGCATTTTTTCTGCCGGCAAATCGCTCCGGCGGTTTCGTTGCCAACAACGTCAATCAAATCCAACCGTTTTGAATAATTCAACCAAGACCGAGAAAAAAGGCAATAGCAAGAAAAAGAAGAGAGACAAGCTTCACCTGCAGCTTTTCAGCATCCATGGATTGATCCGGGGAGAGAATCTGGAACTGGGCCGCGATGCCGACACCGGAGGGCAGACCAAGTACGTAGTGGAGCTGGCACGGGCCCTGGGAGAAGATCCGCGCGTGAAACAGGTGGATCTTATCACGAGGCTGATCGATGACAAGCGCGTGAGTTCCGATTACAAGCAGGTCACCGAACCGCTGGGGGAAAAGTCCCGTATCGTGCGCATCCGCTGCGGCGGCAAGCGATACATGCGCAAGGAGCTGCTCTGGCCGCATCTGCCGGAATTTGTTGACAACGTGGTGCGCTTCAACAAAAAGGAGAACATCAAGCCCGACCTGCTTCACGGCCACTACGCCGATGCCGGATATGTAGCCCGCAATCTTTCCAAACTGCTTGGCATACCCTATGTCTTTACCGGGCATTCGCTCGGCCGCTCTAAAAAAAACTCCCTCGCCGGCAAGGGCATGACCGAAAAACAGATGGTTGAACAATTCAACATCAACGAGCGCATTGAGGCCGAAGAAGATGTGGTCAGGACCGCCGCGCACGTGATTGTCAGCACCAGGCACGAGATCGACAAGCAGTACAGCCTGTACGAAAACTCCGACAAACCCAAATTCACCGTCATCCCGCCCGGCATCGACGTTGAAAAATTCTATCCCTACTACTACGACCACGACGAGAACTGGACAAAGCCCGAACCTTACATCCAGGCAAGGGAGAAAATGAGCGGTGAGTTCGCCCGCTTCTACTATAACAAGGACAAGCCGCTGATCCTGACCATCTGCCGTCCGGACCGTCGCAAAAATATCCAGGGCCTCATTACCGCCTACGGCGAAAACAAGGAGCTTCAGGCCATTGCCAACCTGGCCGTCTTTGCCGGAATCCGTAAAGAGATCGACAACCTCGACGAGAACGAGAAGGAAGTACTCACCGAGATGCTCTTGCTGATGGACAAATACGACCTCTACGGCAAGATGGCGATGCCCAAGAAGCACAACCCGACCACCGAGGTGCCGGAGCTGTTCCGAATGGCCGCCGACACCATGGGCGTATTTGTAAATTCCGCCTTCAACGAACCCTTTGGCATCACCCTGATCGAGGCCGCCTCTGCCGGTGTGCCTATCGTGGGACCCGATGACGGCGGACCTAACGATATCGTCAAAAACTGCAGTAACGGGGTTCTTGTGGATACGACCGACACCAAGGCCCTGGCCGACGCCATAAAATCGATCCTCATCGATCAGGAAAAATGGCGAGAGTTCTCCAATAATGGCGTCAACGGGGTCCGCAAGCACTATTCCTGGTCGGCACACGCAGAGTCATTCCTGGATGAGGTGGATAATGTGATCGGTGACCATGCCAAGTCAACCACCGTCCACGGCGTCACCGAAGCGCCCGGCTGGAGGTTCGCCGAGCTTGAAAAAATGCTGATCACTGACATTGATGATACTCTGGTGGGCGACGACAAGGCACTTAAAGAGTTTATCGGGATCATGGAGAAACACCGCGACAAGATCGGTTTCGGAGTGGCAACGGGCCGAAGCCTGGAGCTGGTGGATGAGATCCTCAAGGAGAAAAAAATCCCGACGCCTGATGTGATCATCTCGTCGGTCGGCACCGAGATCTACTATGGCCCCGACATGAAAAACCTGAGCAGGGATTCGGGATGGAGGTCGCACATATCCTACCGCTGGAAGCCGGACCGGATCAAGGAGGTGCTTTCGGAGTTCGATTTCCTGACCCCTCAGAAACGTGACGCGGAGCGGGATTTCAAGATCAGCTACAATATGGATCCGAATGACGACAACCTTGCCCTTATCCACCAGCGTCTCGCTGAAAACAAGCTGCGCTACCAGCTGATCTACTCGCACGGCGCCTATCTGGACATACTTCCTCAGCGGGCTTCCAAGGGGCGCGCCATTACGTATCTTGGCAACAAATGGGATATTTCACCTGAGAACATCCTTGTATCAGGCGATTCCGGCAACGATTATGAGATGCTCTACGGCAAGCGACTGGCAATCGTAGTGGGCAATCACAGCCCGGAGATCGAAAGCCTGCGCGGCAACAAGCTTGTCTACTTCAGCGACGCCAACTATGCCGCCGGCATTATTGAGGGCATCAGGCACTACGGGTTCATGGACATTTGATATCCGCGGCCGGTCTGCACCTGGTTGGTTACAGTAGAATGCACCTCTCACCACTGAAGTAACCCTGCGGCGACAGTAATCCGTATGCAACTGGCCATGTTGCCTGGCTGCCAGATTCGAACTGCCAGATTCGAACTGCCAGATCGGAATCTATTTGACCAGCATCATGCGCCGGGTGAAGCTCTGGCTGCCGGCCTGCATGCGATACATGTAGATGCCGCTGGAGATCCGGGTTCCATCAAATGTAACTGTATGGGTTCCAGCCGGCACGGACTGGTTCACGAGCGTCTCGATATGCCGTCCGGTGATGTCGTACACGTCAATGGTCACGTGCAGCTGTTCCGGCACGGTGTAGCTGATCTGCGTGGCCGGGTTGAAAGGATTCGGGTAATTCTGCTCCAGCGTAATTCGCTGCGGCAGCTCGCCGAAACCGTCACCGGCAGAAGTCTCGGTGGATGTGGCATCCACCGTCAAATGGTTGAAACGCTGGTTGCCGTCCTCGTTGTCCGGTTCCGAACCCGGTCCCGCCGCCCTGATGCGCAACGTGAAATCCGGGTTGTCATCCACATCCTCCCATCCCGTGAAGTCAAATTCGTAAAGCACATAATTCAGGCCGACCTGCACGGAATCGAAGACGAGGCCATCGGTGTGGAATACGGTACCGTCGGTGGACCAGGCGATGCGTTGCAGCTCCGCCCCGCTGTCGGTTCGTTTGGCGGCGTATCTAACCACCACGTTTTTGTGTCCCGTGGTGGGTATGCGCGCTATGAAGTCTCCCGTCGGGTTTCTCATGCGCAGGGCACGGTCCTCCTCAAGATCATAGGGTACGGCACGGGCATTGAACGGCGTGGGATCGTTTACGCGGTCCCAGCGTGCACCGTCATAACGCAGCCATGCTCCGCCGACGGTACTCTGTCCGCCTACGATACCGCCGGCACTGATCTCAAGTGACGTCGGGAAATCCACATCGTTGGGGATATTGTCGAAATTCCAATGGTGGATGAGGCTTCGGCGCACGTCCGGCTCCAGTTCGAACCCTTCCATGGTCACGTGGTTGATGCGCTGGTTGCCGCTGTCGTTGTCCGGCTCGGAGTTCTCTCCGGCGAGTGTCAGGCGCACTTTGAAATCGGGGTTGTCATCCACCCCCTCAATGCCTGAAAAATCCAGCTCAACCATGCCATAGTATAGGCTCACATAGAATTCCGTGGAATCCAAACCGGCCGTGATGAAGTTTTCGCCGTCGATGGAGTAGGATACCTGCTGGTTGTGCGCGCCGTTGGATGTGCGGACAATGGCATAACGCACGACCACATCGCTGTATCCTTTTGTAGGCAGATGCATGGTGAGCGCTCCTGCCGGGTTGCGCAGCCGCAGCGCACGGTCGTCTTCCTCCACATACGGCGTTTCTCGCGCATTGAGCGGCGTCGGGTCGTTGACGCGGTCCCAGCGGGCGCCATCATAGGACAGAAAAGCCCCGTACAGGCGGCTGGATGCGTTCAGCAGTTCCGGCTCCGTTGTCGAAAAATCGAAATCATTGGGGATCTCGTTGAAGTTCCAATGGTGGATGAGGACCGGCACAGGATCATCGGACGACTGGGCCTGGACGTCCTGGCTGATAAATGCGCCGGCAGTGACAAGAATTATGGCCAGCGTCAGTGTGCCCTGTCTAAAGAAATGTGAAATTCTGTTGGATGCGGTAGCAGTCTGTTGCATGGTTTGTAACAGGTAAATATCAGGTTGGGTTATTGTGCTCCTGCTGGACTGGAACACCGGTCAGACGATGTCATTTTGAATGGAAATTCGCAAATGGATCCGCATAATATAGGGATTGTAATCCAATTCTCCACGGTGACGCAACGGTTTGCCCGGATTGGCCCCCAGATAAAATCACTCGTCGAGCCATCAGGTTTGCACCTGCCACTGGAATACCGGCACGTTTCCCCGTTCCATCCTGTAACTAAAGTCCCCGCCCTTTATTGCACCTTACGCTTTCTTCTTACGATCGTGCGGATTCAGGAATTTCTTGCGCACACGGAAGCTTTTCGGAGTCACCTCCAGCAATTCATCATCTTCGATGATCTCCAGGAACTGCTCCAGGCTCAGCTTTTTGGCAGTCGACAGTTTGACCGAATCGGCGCTCTGGGCGGCGCGGTGGTTGGTCAGGTTTTTCTTTTTAACCACGTTGACGATCATGTCATCGCTGCGGTTGTTGAAGCCGACCACCTGGCCCATGTAGACCGGATCGCCCGGCTCGATGATGAATTGTCCGCGGTCCTGCAGCCCTTCGAGCGCATACTGGGTGACTCCGCCGGGTTCCAGCGCCACAAGGACACCGTTGGAGCGGCCCGGGATCTCTCCCTTGTAGGGCTCGTAGCTGTCAAACTGCTGGTG
>SLNO01000068.1 GCA_007132975.1 Balneolales bacterium | reverse complement strand
GGAGGTCATGACCGGGTTCGGACTTGAGAGCAGTGATCGCCTTCACCACATCACCCCGAAGCAGGACAGAGTTATTCCAGTGGAGCGTCGTCCGGGTTCGCGAAGCAACATGCTTTTTCGCTGCATTGAGTGTGATTGCAACCGGGTGATCATCAGGTTGAAATGGCCAGTAGGCTTCGAATATCTCGTAGGTTCGGCGTCCGAGCACCAGCTCGCGATCCTTGCCGTCAAAACCGGCATTGGTCATGTCCATGCTATCGTCAGCATATTCAATCATCCAGCCACCCAGGGCAAAGCTGCCGGTGGGATCTTCCTCAGGTCCGCCGGGTGCCTGCATGACACCGTCAAGCGACACAAATGCAGATGCAATTAGTTTTCTCACAGGTATATTATCCATTGTTGCTGCTTAATTGTAGTAGCTGAGTATCATTTTTCCAGTTGGCCAGGAAGGCAAAGGTTTGATTACGGTTTCCTGAACTGGCGATTTTCACCAGCAAGCACCTTCCGCAGGGCGGGCAGCGAGGCCGGACCGATCCCGTGTATGGAGAGGATCTCTTTCTCCGAATACCCGGCTAGCTTTTCAACCGAAGTGATCCCCTCATGCACCAAAGCGTTGCGGGCCGGTGAACTTAACAGCGACAGAAAACCGCTGCCCGGCTTGCTTTGAGCCTCACAGACGGGGCAGGACGGACAGTCACTCGACTTGTAGTACTTGTGACCGTTTTCGCAGGTCCTTAATGTCGGTTTGCTTTTCATCTTCCTGCCTTGTCAACCTTGTTCATAAGCCTTCTGCAGCACCGCGAGATCCAGCTTTTTCATCGGCAGAAAAGCCTTCGTCACACGGTCGACCTGTTCGCGCGTGCCCTGGGTCATCATATCGTCCAGCAAACGCGGAGCGATCTGCCACGAAACGCCATACCGGTCCTTGAGCCACCCGCACTGCTGCGCCTTCGGGTCGCCATCCGCGCCAAGTCTGTCCCAGAAATAGTCGATCTCTTCCTGGTTATCGCAGGAAACCATCAGCGATATGGCTTCATTAAAACCGAAGGCATGATCGTGCGCACTTTCCATGATCATGAACGTTTGTCCCTCCAGGCTGAACTGTGCATGCTTCACACATCCCTCCCTGTCAGGCCCCTCATCCTTGCCGAAGCGGAGAATGCCCTCAACACCGGCATTCCGGAATGTGGAGGTATACTGCCGGATGGCCTCCTCCGCCCGTCCATACACATCGCCTGTAAACATCAGGCAGGGGGTGATGACCTGTCCGCCGGTATCCTTTTTGTTGCCGAGCGAGATCTGCCAGGTGAGGCCGTACCTGTCCTGCAGCCACCCGTACCGTTCGCTCCACGGGTATGCATCGAGCGCCATCATCACCTGGCCGCCCTGGACCAGCTCGTTCCACAGCCGGTCAACCTCCTCCGCCGGCTCGATCTGCACAAAAAAGGAAATCGACGGGTTGATCTTGAACGTGGGTCCGGCCGAAATGGCCATGAACGGGTGTCCCGAAAGCTCAAAGGCCACCGTTTCCACACCGCCCGATGGCGTGTCGTGAATCGTGCTGATGTTTTTGATCCTGGAGCCGCTTCCGAAAGCCGATACATAGAATTCGGCTGCTTCGCGGGCCTGCTTGTCGAACCAGAGGTGGGGCTTGATTTTATTCATGGCAGTTGGGGTCAGGTTTCTGTTGGATGGGGTTGCAGCTCAGGCAACCGGGCTTCATTGTCTATTGGGTGTTGATGCTGCCTCGCGATGGGGGTCAGATCTCTATTGGATGGGGCTGCTGCCTGGCAACCGGGTTGGTTCAGTATTTTTGTGGATGGGGTTTTTTGCCCCGGAAGTATGCTTTCTGCTCCTTGCTCAATTTTTCCATGGCCGTGCTAAGCGTGGTGCGTGGCATGCCGGCCGCATGTTTTTCCAGGAAAGCGGAAAGCTGTTGCGGATCCACCTGTCCGGCCTGACGTAGCCAGGTCCCCACGGCTTTCAGGACATACTCATGTCCGTCGCCGATCAGGAGTTCGGCCAACCGGAACGTATCCTCCGCCTCTTTTTTCCGCAGAAAATAGGCCGTGCTGACTATTGCCGTCCGCCGCTCCCACGGGTTAGCCGACCGGGCCAGTTTGTACAGGATATCCCTGGGCTGCCGGCATTCGTACAGGAATCCGCCGATCACCCGCGGAGCGGCGCGGTCCATGAAATCCCAGTTGTTGATGCGGTCGTGCCGGCGCAGGTAAAGAAAGAACAGCTCCCTGCGCTCCGGTTCGGTGATTTTTTTGCGTTGCGCCCGGAAGTCCATGATGCTCACTGCGCCCATCCGGGCTTCGTAATACGGGCTCTCCAGGAGCTTCTCGATTTCACTTAGCGGCATATCGGTGAATTCTTTGGCCAGGTCGAACACCAGTTTCATCCGCACTCCGATGACACGGTTCTCCGGATCATCGGCCTTGAAATAGCGCCGGATCTTCCGGTGCTCGGACTTCGACCGGTGCCCCATGAGTTCATCGACAAACCGTTCCGCCGTGATATCTGATGCATTGTGTTTCATTACCGTCTCCGTCAGCCTGCGGCCGCATCCACCTGAAAAATCCCGAAAGTATTGCCTTCGGTATCCTTGAAATAGCCCTGCCAGCAGACCCCGGGGATCGGAAACCTGGGCATGGCTATGCTGCCGCCGCTCTTCAGGATCTTATCCGCTGTGCTGTCGAAGTAAATGTGGCCGTTCATGGGATCCGGACATTTGAGTTTTGCATTGAATGGCAAGTAATTTAAATTAATAGAGTTACACACAAATTACCCATTGCACCCACAATGTAAAGGGGGCAAATACGCCAAACCTTCGGGTTGAATGCGGCAAACCCGAGCCATTGCCTGATCACTTCAGCCGGACAGCGATGAAACGAACATGACAGCCTGCGATTGGCATAAAGGGACAAGGTCACATCCTGTCATGTGAGTTCATCAGACCTAATAACTCCAGTTTGACATAAAAAATGAAACACGTTACCATTCTCATTCCTGAGGGACATACCAGCCTGGTGAACATTGCCGGGACGCACCAGATACTCAACCAGGTCAATGGAATAGCCGCCCAATTCGGCCGGGAGCCCGTTTTCGAGGTCGTTCTGGCGGGGCTCACAAAAGAAGCCAGGCAGGACACTGGGCTGTTCACCGTCACCCCCGACTGCCTGATCGGCGACATTGCCCGCACAGACCTGATCATCATCCCGGCCATCCACACCCCGTGGCCCGAAGCCCTGGAGCGCAACCGGGCACTGGTCCCGTGGATCCGTGATCAGCACCGCAACGGGGCCGAAGTGGCCAGCCTGTGCATCGGCGCCTACCTGCTGGCGGCAACCGGACTGCTGGACGGCAAGGCCTGTTCCACACACTGGGTGCATGCCGCCAATTTCCGCCGGACCTTCCCGGACGTTAATCTGGTGGATGACAGGATCATGACCGCCGAAGACGGCATCTACACCAGCGGCGGGGCGTACGCCTATCTCAATCTGCTGGTCTATCTCATCGAGAAATTTGCCGGGCGGGATGTGGCCGTAGTCGCCTCAAAGGTTTTCATGATTGACATCGATAGAGACCGCCAGTCGCCGTTTATGATCTTTGAGGGACAGAAGGACCACGGCGACGATCGGATCCGGCAGGCGCAGCAGCTCATCGAGGAGAAGTACGCAGAGAAGATCACGGTGGATGCGCTGGCCTCCGAGCTGGCCCTGAGCCGAAGGAGCCTGGAGCGCAGGTTCAAGAAGGCCACGGCCAACACCGTTGTAGAATACATCCAGCGGGTGAAGGTGGAAGCGGCCAAGGAGCAGCTGGAGACCACCCCGAAGAGCATCAACGAGGTGATGTACGATGTGGGATATGCGGACTCCAGGTCGTTCCGGCAGGTCTTCAAGAAAGTGACCGGACTCTCCCCGGTAACATACCGCAAAAAATACAGCAGGGAACTGGCAGTGGCTTGAAATGCGCGGCACGGATAAGGGGCGAAAAAGTATTATTATGGCAGGTTTATATCATTTTTTAAACACTTGTAAATGTTTCCATCCAGTCCGTGTCACAGTGTCGATGTTTACCAAAGTGAATCTCGAGAAATTCCAGGTCGTGTTTTACCTGTCCGCGATCATTACCGTCCTGCTCGCCGATGTTTCCCGGCAACGACGCCATCCGGACATCACTGGCTGATTTCCGTCCGGATGGATGGGTATGGGATATTCCACTCCACGCTTTCCTGGCATGGCTTAAGAGGGAGGTTAGAGGCAGCTTCCGTAATCATCAAACCGCTACATACCCTTCTTGCTCCTTCGGCACCTTTCGCTGCAATATTTCACACGCTCCCAATCGCGCTCCCACTTCTTGCGCCAGGCAAAAGGCCGCCGGCAAACCGGACAGATTTTGGATGGAAGGTCTTTCTTTGACATCGCTCCCCCCGTCACCGTTTTTTCACATGCTTTTGGAGAATCCAATCATTCTCTTCTTTTACTTTCTTGCTCCCCTTCATGCTCCAAAGGATGGAACTGGCGTGTCGGTAGCTCTCCTTGATATCGGGAATGACCGGCCCGGGATAGTCGATGCCAATCCTGCAGTTGTACATCTCCTGCTCCATCCCGCTCATCATCCACGGTTCATGCATCGGAGCCCAGCGCCGCGATCAGCCTGAGATAGGCCTCCCGGAATTCTACAAATCCGGGCAGATCGTTATGGTTGCCGCCCTCGATTTTCAGCAGCTCCCTGGTCTGGGTGGATGCGGCCTCGTAAAGCTCCTCCGACAGGAACATGGGAGTGATGTTGTCCTCCGTGCCGTTCATGATCAGAAGAGGAGCATCCCACTGTTTCACGTTGGCGATATTGTCTTCCGACGCGATCTGGTCCTCAAACCTCAACCGGATGAAAGGCCGCAGAAACCACGGCACCATTCCTCGGGACCATGATTTCGGGTTGGATATGGGATCCACCAAAAAAGACGGGTATCTTTCAGGTAAATACATGGCTCAGGCGTAGTTTGTATGGGGAAGCTTTCAAGATCCTGACAAGACGCGGGCTCCCGGCAATCATTCCTAACCCGAAATTCCTAACTCAAAATTTTTCTAAATCATGCTAAAACAAGCTTACATCATCGTTGCGGCACTCCTGATCCTTTCAACGGCCCTGCAGGCGCAGGCTTCCGATACCCGGTCGCTAACGCTGGACGAGGCCAGGGTTATGTTGCAGGCGGCCGAGCAGCGGGCGGATCAGGACGGATGGACCGTAGCCATTGCCATCGTCGATGCCGGTGGCCATCTGCTCGCATTCAGCCGTCAGCCCGGCACGCAACTGGCAAGCATCGATGTGGCCATCCAGAAAGCGGTGACTTCCGT
>SLNO01000141.1 GCA_007132975.1 Balneolales bacterium | reverse complement strand
GCCGGCCCGAATTCTCGATGCTCAGCCAGGGCGGCGGATTCTCCTACATCACCTACGACAACATGGAGAACACCGGTACGGGCGCCAGCCGCGGCGTGGAGCTGACCCTCGAAAAATTCCTTCGGCGGGGGTTCTACTACCTGGCCACCGCCTCGGTTTTTGACGCGGGGTACCGCGGCTACGACGGCGTTTGGCGCAACTCCGGCTTCAACAACAACTTCGTCTTCAATGTTTTGGGTGGATATGAGTGGCGGACCGGTCCGCGCTCCATGCTATCGGTCGACGTGAAGATGGTCTATGCGGGCGGATACCGGAAGCTGCCCATCGACGAGGAGCAGTCCATCGCCGACAACACCACGCGCTACCAGTGGGACCAGGCTTTCGAGGAGCGCTATCCGGACTATTTCCGGCTCAACGGGCGCCTGACCTGGCGGCTGAACCAGCGCCGGTCCACCCAGGAGTGGGCGCTCGACCTGCAGAACATCACCGGCAGGCAGAACATCTTCACCGAGAACTGGAACAATGCGCGCCGGGAGGTGGTCACATCCTACCAGATCGGGTTCATGCCCATGATGACCTACCGGATCCATTTCTGATAATCGGGAACAGGACGGGAATGGACGGGGACAGGTCAGGGCGACGTGACTGCTTTTAAGACTGCGTTAGGACCATTTCGGAATGTTAACCGGTCCCGCAACTAAAAATCCTCCCGAATGAACATCAGGATGGCCGAGTGGGGGACGATCACGTATTTCTCCTTGCCGAATTCGATCTCGTGGCCATGGTCCTGCAGATAGATGGCCAGGTCGCCCTCGTGCGCCTGCAGCGGGATGTACTGTACCTTTTCGTTGTTCAGCTTCCAGGGTTCGTCGCTCTCCAGTCCGGCAATGGTGGGATACCCGGGCCCGACCTTCACCACATATCCGCTCTGGATCTTCTCCTTGCGCCCGACACCCGGCGGCAGGAACAGGCCCGACTCGGTCCGGCTGTCCATTTCACGCGGTTTCAGAAGCACACGGTCACCGACAATTACAAATTTCTCGATATCATTGTGGTAGGACTGGATCATGGTTGTGAAAAAGCAGACTGTGGACGATGGTGGTTTTGGATGATGGTATAACCTGTATTATGGACCGGTCGCCACAATATAACCGTTTATAATCTGGAAAATGAAAAACCGTCCGGATCCAAATCAAAAAATGCCAACCATGCATGGCATTTGCTCGTTCCGGATTCTTGTTATATTGTCACTATCGTACAAGAAAAACCTGATGAATCCTGTGGTAACAGGGACAGGACAGGTCCATCCACAAAGCATCAATTATTCAGATCATGGCACTTGAACTGACCAGCTTACGAAAAGCATTGCAGTCGCTGCAAAATGCGTTGCAGGTGGCCAGTCCTGATGAATTGGAAAAATTCGAAAAAAAACAGATCGAAGTATTGAAGGCCGGAGTGATTCAAAATTTCGAATTTTCCTACGAGATTTGCTGGAAGTTCATGCGTCGCTGGCTCAAGGAAAACCTGAGTCCTGCTATCACTGACGGCATTACCAGGCGTGAATTGTTCCGGATGGCTGCTGAGCAGCGGTTGATTGGAGATGTGGAGCAATGGATGCGTTATCACGATGCCAGAAACCTCAGCTCCCACACGTATCTCCCGGAAGTAGCCGATGAGGTTTACCGGTCGGCATTCGATTTCCATGAAGCGGCCCGCAAACTTCTTCAGGCAATGGAGGAACGCAATGATTGATGTGAGCCCCGAGCATCTGGATACGATCAAGGAGATCCTTCGCAAGCGGGTACCCGGTTGTGAGGTCCGGGCCTTCGGGTCGCGCGTGAGCGGTTCATCGCGCAGTTATTCCGATCTGGATCTTGCCGTGGCCGGACCGGAAAAACTTGACCGGGACACCATTCGTCTGTTGAAGGAAGATTTCGAAAACTCCAGCCTCCCTTTTCGGGTGGATGTGCTGGACTGGCACCAAATCGATGAATCCTTCCGGAAGATCATTGATAAGGAGTGCGAGATGGTTCAGTGACTTTTCAGCTGGACAGAGGAAGCATTGCCATGTCAACCCCACCGCGTTACGTACCGGATCTTGAACTGCCGCCGTATTCCCATGTCCCAGGCCGGCGCCCCCATCCCCAGCGGCATCCGGACGGCCACGGACTGGGCCCGGATCCGGATGACATCCCGGCCGTGACGGATCTGCGTCAATGGAGATCGGACCGCGTATACCTGTCCGGCATCGACCTTTTCAACCACGGATACTACTGGGAATCCCACGAGATGTGGGAGGCGCTTTGGCACCGGACCGGGGATGATGTCTCCGCTGCCTTGTTTCTGAAAGGGCTGATAAAGCTGGCCGCCGCGGGGGTGAAGATCCGTGAGGGCAATCCGCACGGGGCCATGAAGCACGCTGAAAGGGCGAAAAAAAGCTTTCAACATATCAGGGAGGTGGAGGATGAACACGAAATGGGAGGACTGCCCGTTGAAAAGTTGCTTGCGTTTTGCAATCATATCGAGCAGATTGCCGGTGATATAATCCCCCGGCCGGATCTCCCCGCGGAGATCGTCTTTGACCGGTTTTTGCTGCCCTGATCCACCCATCATCCAGCCACAAGAGAGCTACCCGCCTGACAGGTATTTGTCGACAATTTGTAGACAAGAACCGGGAAACCTGCCTGTCAGGTATTTGCCGTCAGTAACCGGAAATCCCGTTACGGCATGTACTGCTACCGCATCTCCAGAACCTGTCACAGCTACCGCACCTGGAGCACCCGCAGCTCCTCGTCCAGATCCACCACGGCCATGCCGATGCCGGGCGACGTTTCATCTTCCGGGAAGACATACCGCAGGTCGCGGATGAATACCCGCCAGCCATCGTCCATTGGGCGCACCTCATAGGAGGGGAAGCGGATCCAGCCGCGCAGGCCCTGAACGTCAGGTGCGCTGAGCGCCGCCTCGACGATCGGATCCGGAGCCTCGATCGCGACCGGATCCCGGGTGAGCGTGAAGGTGCCCGGACGCATCCAGTTGACTTCAAACAGATAGTAGTGGGTCGATGAGGCCGCCACACCGATGCGCATCAGCGGTCGCGCCGGCAGCGGGTTGGCCATCACTTCGGTAGCCTCGACCCCCATCGCGGCGAGATGGCTGCGGGCATGCATGGCGGTGAACCGCGCCCCGGCAAACATGAAAGCCGAGTAGAGCACCGTGGCAATCAGCAGTGCGAACGCAACCGGCTGCGCAGCATGGCGGTGCCGGCCCGTCCATCGGAACAGCACGATCGCGGCAACACCCGCCATCCACACGATCTTTGCGGCCACCGGCACGATATCGGCTGAGACGATCAGCGCCGTGATCGCCGTCCCCAATACGATCCACGCGCCGACCCCCCGCCACGACTGTGACCTTGCCAGCACCACGCCCGCGCCGGCCAGCAGCCAGAACCACGGATCAATGATGAACAGCGTGTCGCCGTAGAACCAGGAGTCGTTGAACGGCATGAGCAGGCGAATCCCGTAAGTGTTCAGCCAGTCCAGCAGCGGATGGCTCCAGACACCCAGGAACGCGATGCCCAGCAGCACGCCCGGGCGCATCGGCGGGCTTTGGGCCGGGCTCTGAGCAAGATCAGGGCCGCTTTTTCGGGTGGATGCGGCCCGCGGTCCGCTGCGTTCGTTGTCCCTGGTCAGTGTGCCTTGTGATCCCGTTTCGCTGCTGCTGGTGGATGCGGCCATCGCCAGACCACGATTGCCACGACTACTTCGCCGGATTCGCCAGCGCTGCAGGAGCTGATCCACACCCAGCATGGCGCCGGTCAGCAGGAACGGCCAGATCAGGAGCGCCAGGATGCCGTGGGTCCAGCCGCGACGCACCAACAGGGCATAATCTGAACTTACGAACATCGCCACGGCGTCCACGTCGGGGATATTTGCCCCGATGATGAGCGTGGCGGTGGCCAGCGCGGTCTTGCGCTTGAGCCCGGCCTCGGCCATGGTGGCCCCGAAGAGCGTATGTGCAAGCGGATCCATCGAATTTATGCCCGGTTTGTGCTATGAGATTGACAACTGAAAATCAAATCAATATGGTTGGGTGTCTAACTCCGCAGCTTGAAAAACGTGAAACTACCAATCGGCATAAAGCCAACCATAGATATTGAAAAAATTGAGGATTACTGCCTGAACAAAGAACATCCTGTCGGCAAACATAAAGCGAAAGTCTTTCATTCAGTTCTTGGAATAAATGCTCATGATTCGATATGGTTGAAGAAGCAGATACTTGAGAAGCTCCCCGAAAGTGAAGCTAAAAAGCGGTACGATGATCAATTCGGCATTCGTTATCAAGTGGATATAATGATTCAAAAGGGGAATAAAAAGGCCCTGATATCGACAATTTGGTGATATTCCATGGAGGATCGTTTTTTGCGGTTAATAACGTGCTATGTGAAAAAATGAGCGAAGAGAACAGCATATTAAAACTTGACAGTGTCGTGCTGTTGAAATCCATCCCTTCAAAGAACTTGAAAAAGGGTGACGTTGGATGCGTTGTTGAGGTACATGAAGAAGGTATGTATGAAATCGAATTTATTGACAGCAAAGGCAGGACAAGAGCCCTTCTGGCCTTGCCCGAGTCTTATGTCATGCGATTGAACTTGAATATCATCGAGGCCAGATGATCGATTATCGGGAAAGTGGATGCTGCACAGGCAATCTTAATGAGAAGTGCCGGTCCAGGTTGGTCAGGTGAGCTTTACTTTATTTCTATCACGATCAATGATGAATCGTCCTCCATATGGAGGGCATGGTCAGACTTCCTGACCTTGTCCATCAGTGTGGTGGCCAGTTTGCGCGGTGAGCGGGTGCCGGATGTGATCGTTTGTGCAACCATATCCTCAAAGAAATCCATGTCCCGGACCTGCATGCTCTCATCGCGGGTTTCGACGAGGCCGTCGGAGTAGATGATCAGCAGGTCGCCCGGCTGCACGTCGAATTCCAGGTTGCTGTAGCGGGCCGTTTCAATGATGCCCAGGCCAACCCCCTTAACATGGCGCCAGTTGACATCGCCGGAGCCCGAAGGTATGTGCAGGACCGGCAAGTGACCGGCATTGCTCAGGGTTACTTTGCGCTTCGGGATATCCAACCTGAGCAGCACCATGGTGGCGAACATCTCGCGTCCGCTTTGCTGGTTGAGCATGCTGTTGAGCGCCGACAGGACTGCGGCAGGATCGTGAGTGTATCCGAGATGGGTCTGGAGTGCGCTTTTGGACAAGGTCATCAGCAGTCCGGCGCCAAAACTGTGGCCGGAAATGTCGCCGATGGAGGCAAACAGGTGGTCATCCTGCATCGAGAGCTCGAAAAAATCACCGCCCAGGTC
>SLNO01000040.1 GCA_007132975.1 Balneolales bacterium | reverse complement strand
TGACTGTATTAATAAAAAAAACTGATTCTCTGCCGGCATCATCTGCAATGACGGCACTACCAGACTCAACCCAGAGATCCCTTTTCCCTGTCTCCATGCTTCTTTTCATTGCCATCATCATGGCGGCCGTGAGCATTCCGGAGGCGACGGCTTCAACCGGAGCGGGAACCGGAACCGGTTCCGGTTTCACCGGTGACGATGATGAACGGTACCAGCGGCTCCGCGAACAGATGGTCAACCGCCAGATCATCGCCCGTGGAGTCGAAAACCGTCCGACCATCCGTGCCATGCGCAATGTGCCCAGGCACATGTTCGTGCGTGAATCGGAGCGACGGCAGGCTTATCTGGATTCGCCACTGCCCATTGGCCATGGACAGACCATATCCCAGCCCTTTATCGTAGCTTACATGACCCAGCTGATCGATCCGGAACCCGGTATGAAAGTGCTGGAGATCGGCACCGGATCTGGCTATCAGGCCGCCGTTCTGGCCGAGATCACCGACCAGGTCTTCACCATCGAAATTGTGGAAGAGCTTGGCAGATGGGGGGAGCAAAACCTCCGCAGCGCGGGCTACGACAAGGTGCAGGTGAAGCTCGCCGATGGTTACCACGGATGGGAGGAGCACGCTCCGTTTGACGCCATCGTTGTGACCGCCGCCGCCGACCACATCCCGCCGCCGCTGGTGGAGCAGCTGCGCGATGGCGGACGGATGGTCATACCGGTCGGTTCGCCTTTCCGCACCCAGAATCTGATGCTCGTGGAAAAACGCGGCGATGATATCCGCACGCGGAACCTGATGCCCGTCCGTTTTGTGCCGTTCACCCGGACCGAAGAGTGACGTCCATGGAAGATCATCCGGCAGAAGATAAAGACCCGGCATTAGGGCGCGCCTCCGGCAATCAAGCGGGCAAGCCCTCCAATCTGTGCTGTCCATGGAGCTGAAACCCCGAAATATCGCCCTGTCCCTGGGGGTTTCATCACTGGCCATCATCTCCTTCCAGCTGGTGATCATGCAGCTGCTCTCCATCAGCCAGTGGCACCATTTCGCCTACATGGTGATTTCCATGGCCATGCTCGGTTTCGGTGCTGCCGGCACGTTTCTGGCCCTGTTCCGGGAGCGGCTTAAGCGCAATTTCAACCGTGCGCTGCCGCTGCTGTACCTGCTCTGCGGTGTTTCAATGGCCGGCACGGTCCGGCTCGTGGGCATATTCGGGGAATTCGATTCCTTCCTGCTCTTCTTCGACCGCTCACAGATCGGGCTCATGAGCTTCACCTATCTGGTCTACTGCCTTCCGTTCTTTTTCGGCGGTCTGGCCATCACACTCGTATTTTATCACGAAGTGGAGCGCATAGGCACATACTATTTCTTCAACCTTGCCGGCTCCGCGGCAGGCGCATTGGTGATCATCTGGCTTTTCTGGATGGTGCCGCTGCCGGTGATCCCGTCGCTCCTGGCCCTGCTGCCCATCCTGGCGGCATGGATGGTGCGCGGACAGCTGCGCCGGTTCCGCCTCTTGCTCTCGGTGGCGCTGGTGGTCCCGCTGGCCGGGCTCCTTTGGCCGGCCACCCCCGAAATATCCGAGTTCAAGGCGATGTACGGCTCCCTGCAGTTGCCTGATGCCGAGGTGATCCATGAAGAATCGGGTCCCTACGGACTGCTCCAGGTGGTGCGCGCGCCGGCACAGCGTTTCGCGCCCGCCCTGAGCCTGAATTACCGCGGCCAACCGCCGGTACGGGATATCCTGTTCAACAACGGCGAGTACTTCGGAACACTGCTGGGCGACGGCCTGACCGGCGAGCAGGAAATCCCCCACCTGCTCGATCATTCCACTCGCGGACTCCCGTTCGCCCTGCGCCGGCCCGGGTCCGTCCTGGTCCTGCATTCTGGAACCGGGGTGGATGTGTCCCATGCCCTTGCCCACAACCCCCGCCGCATCACCGCCGTGGAACCGAACCGCCAGTCGAACAGGCTGCTCACAGAACGCCGCCCCGAATGGGTCGACTCACTCTACCTGCGGCCTGATGTCTCGCTACACGAAAACAGCGTGCGCACCTGGCTCGCCGCACATCCCGAAGCACAAAAAGACCTGATCCTTCTGCCTGTCATCGGCGCATTCGGGGGCACCTCGGGGGTCCACGCCCTCCGCGAGCAATACCATCTCACAAGCGAGGCCTTCAGTGAAATGTGTGGACGGCTAACAGAAAATGGCATGATCGCCGTGACGGTCTGGACCGAATATCCACCCCGGGAATCACTGCGGTTGCTGGCAACCTGGAGGGTGCTGCTCGAGGAGTCTGGATGGGGGGACACGGAGCACCACATCATGGCTGTCCGCAACTGGGGCACCACCACCTGGCTGCTCAGCCGCAGCCCCTTCACCCCCGAAGAGCGCGAGACGGCCCGGCAGTTCAGCCGCGCACGCTCCTTCGATCCGCTCATCCTCGCCGATATCCGGCCCGAGGAGCGTGATTACTTCAACATGGCCGAGGACCGCACGTTTTTCGACCATGTGGACACCCTGCTATTCGGCCGATATGAGTCGTTTTTCGACGAGTACCTGTTCGATGTGCGTCCGGCCACCGACAACCGCCCGTTCTTCTCCCACTACATGACCCTGGGCAGCATCCCCGAGCTGCGCCGCCAATTCGACATCCGCGAGCTGCCCTACATGGAGCTGGGCTTCGTGATGGCTGCGGTAACGCTGGTGCAGATCGTACTGGCCTCGGTGATCCTGATCATCCTGCCGCTGTTCCGGGTGGGATGGCAGGGCACGCGCCGTCGCTGGACATTTCTCTATTTCGCGGGCATCGGCATCGGGTTCATGTTCTTCGAGATGGTGCTGATCCAGAAACTGGTGCTCTATTTGGGGCAACCCGTATATGCCACGGCGGCCGTGCTCGCCGCGCTGCTGCTCTCCTCCGGCGCAGGCAGCTACTTCTCGTCCCGGCTGCCGGCCGACCGCCGCACCCTGCTGCGCACCGGCGGGGCGATCGTGGCGCTCATCGTCCTGTACGCCCTGCTGCTCATGCCGCTGCTGGATGTGAGCATGGGCTGGCCGCTACCGGCCCGGGCCGCCAATGTGGTTGTGCTGCTTGCCCCGCCCGCCTTTTTCATGGGCATGATGTTCCCGTTCGGGCTCCGTCGCCTGTCCGGGAGCAATGAGTCGCAGATACCCTGGGCCTGTGGGGTGGACAGCTGTCTTTCGGTGTCGGCCACGGCGCTGGCCACCATGGTGGCCCTGGAGGCGGGCTTCGGCCTGGTCATGGGCGTGGCCGCCGGCGCCTACGCGCTCACCACGCTGGCATCGCTGCGGCTGGGCGGGGGATCCGGAACCGGATAATCCGGGTGGATGCGGGCCGAATGTGCTGGTCCGGGC
This sequence comes from Balneolales bacterium, assembly GCA_007132975.1. GTDB lineage: Bacteria > Bacteroidota > Rhodothermia > Balneolales > Natronogracilivirgulaceae > SKNL01. Next base: position 2,033 of record SLNO01000040.1, on the reverse strand, counting down.
GGATGGGAGTTGTACTCCCCGATCCGGATGATTGATGACAAGCTGGACTGACCGGGTGGATGTGGGCCGAATGTGCCGGATCGGTTCGGATGACACCGCGCTCAAATGCCTCCAAGCAGAAAAACCGAAATAGGTGATTCCGGAATGTGCTACATTCGGATAACATGGCAGGTATGGCATCGGCTCTATATCCGCAAGCGGAAATCCGCCACCATCCAACCAGAAACAAAACAATCGAAACACCCGGTACTCCATGGCAGCCAAACCAAGGCAAGGCGCTCAGAAAGAGCTGGTATCCACCCTGACGGGGCGGCGGTATCCGTTCAGCCGCATCCAGGAGTTCACGGACGATGGAGAATCGCTTGAAGTGCACACGGGGGATTTGGCAAACGCATCCATACGATCAGGAAAGCATCTTTGGGAGCGGTTCGCCGACTTCATGCCTTTTGAAAACCTCGACACCGATATCTCTCTGGGCGAGGGACAGACCGCGCTCCTCCACGCCGGACCAGAGCTGGCCGCCTTCACGGGCGTGGAGCGGCTCCTGCTGAAAAACGAAACACAGAATCCCACATGGAGCTTCAAGGATCGCGGCTCGCTCACCTGCATTGCCATGGCCCGGGAGATGGGCGAGGATGTCACCGCCACCATATCCACCGGAAACATGGGTAATTCCATTGCGGCCTACGCGGCAAAGGCCGGCATGCGCGCCATCGTCTTCGTGCCGGAATTCACGCCGTCGGAGAAGGTCATGGCCATGGGCATCCACGGGGCTTCGGTGCTTAAGATCACCGGTCCGGATTATGCGCAGATCAAAAAGGAACTGTTGGATATGGCCGGGGAGATTTCGCTGCGACTTGTCTCCGGCAACGGTCCTATCCGTGTGGAAGGCTACAAAATGATCGCCTTCGAGCTGTTCGAGCAGATGGAAGGGGAGGTGCCGGATTATATTGCGGTGCCAACATCGGCGTGCGGACACACGCGCGGTATCTTCAAGGGGTACAGAGAGTTGAAGGAGGCCGGCCTCATCCACAAGATCCCGAAAATGATCGTCGTGCAGGCGCGCAACAACAGCCCCATAGTTAGCGCCATAAAGCAGGGTAAGCGGCAGGTGATCCCGTTTACGGGTTTCCATACCGTGGCCGAGGCCATCACCTCTGGCAACCCGATGGGCGGCGACGAGATCATCGACAAGGCGGCGCGGTTCGGGTGGCTGGCCGAGGACGTGACCGAGGAGGAGATCCTGGATTCGCAGCGGCGTCTTGCCGGGGCGGGATATTTCGTGGAACCGGCGGCGGCGACCAGTCTGGCGGCCATCCGGAAGCTGCGCGGTGACGGCAAGCTCGAGCGGGAGGCGAGCGTGGTGATGATGTTGACGGGATCCGGGCTGAAGGATATGTCCGTGATGCACCACCACCACGCCGATGTGCGGGAAACGGATGTGGCCGGGGCAGGGCAGGCGGTCCGTGCCATGCTGGACGGATAGCGGGAGAGGGTCATGGCAAACCGGACGGTACGGCCGCTTCTATAAACATTTTGGAAATCAAAAAAACGGAGGAGTATCCCATGAATATTATCTGTCACAGTTCAGAACAAAGCAAGGCGTCGGGACCGTATCATCCGGCCGTGGAGGTTGACACGGGCGGCATCCGGCAGCTGCACGTTTCCGGTCAGGGCACCTATGACCCCCAAACGGGAGAACGGTTTCTGGGCGACATCACCGGGCAGGCCAGGCGGGCCATGGAGAACCTCAAGATCGTGGTGGAGGGAAGCGGATTCCGGATGGACCAGATCGTCAAGGTCACGCTCTATCTGGTGGATCTGGGGGATGCGCCCAAAGTGAACAAGGTCTACCGCATGTATTTTAGCGCGGACAGGTATCCGGCCCGGTCGATCGTCGGGGTGAAAGAGCTGCCAGGCGGACAAGCCATTGAGATCGATGCCCTGGCGGTTGCGCCTGCTCAGGCGGCGTCGGCCGGCTTTTCCAGGACTCTTTGAACCGGCGCACGAAACACCATTTTGTGCGTGCAAAT
>SLNO01000090.1 GCA_007132975.1 Balneolales bacterium | reverse complement strand
CCGAGCAGGACAGCCGTGTTGCGTTTTCGCAGCAGCTCATACTTTTCTCGCCGGTCTACACCTGGTGGAGCCGCGAGTACCTGCACATGGCCGGCTACCGGCTTTCCAATCCCGACTCCGGCGGAGAGGTCATGGCCCTGGCAGAGAAAACGACCGGCCTGCTGAATGAATTTCTGTACAACGGGGTTGTGGACAGCACTATGGATCTCGGCAAATACCTGATCCAAAACGGTTTTGTTTCCGTCAGGACCCCGGTGACTTTGCTGCGAAAATTTCTCCGTTTTTAAGTCAGGCGCCATTTGCCCCCTGGGCATCAACAATTTGCATCAACCAACACAATGAGCGATTTCCCCTCTTCACGAATTGAACGCAGCGCGCGCATGGCCCGTACCGGTTTGCGCGTGGGCACCAACTACGCACTGCACCATCTGAAAAGCAGGTTCAACGGAAACGGTGCCGGTGAAAGCGCCCGCAAGGAGCTGCACACCACCAATGCCCGCTATCTTTACGATGAGCTCTCGAAGCTTCGGGGCACGGCGCTCAAACTGGCCCAGACACTCAGCCTGGACCATGGGCTGCTGCCTGAGGAATTTGTGGATGTGATGTCCCAGGCGCAGTACCGCGTGCCGCCCATCAGCAGGGCGCTGGTCCGGCAGATCATAAAGGATGAGCTTGGCGGATATCCCGAAGAGGTGTTCGCGGAGTTCCGCTCCGATGCCACGGCGGCGGCATCCATCGGTCAGGTGCACGAGGCGGTGTTGCGTGACGGACGCGAAGTGATGGTCAAGATCCAGTACCCCAACGTGCGGGTGAGCATCGGGTCGGACCTGAGCATGGCCAAGCTGGTGTTCCGCCAGATCGTGCGCAGCGACCGAACCGAGGACTATTTCCGCGAGGTGTACGACAAGATGATGGAGGAGACCGACTATCGCCACGAAGGAGAGCAGATCGCCCGGTTCCATGAGTGCTATGGGGGCGACCGTTTTGCCATCCCCGAGTACCTGCCGGAGTACTCCACCGCTTCGGTGCTGACCATGACGCGCATCAGCGGCGAGCACATCGGTGATTTCCTTGCGCGCGATCCGGGCCAGGAGGAGCGCAACCTTTACGGCCAGCTTCTTTGGGACTTTTTCCACGCTCAGATCAACGACACGCGCACGCTGCATGCCGATGCACATCCCGGAAACTACATGCTGTGCCGCGACGGCCGCCTCGGTGTGCTTGATTTCGGGTGCATCAAAGAATGTCCGGCCGACTTTTTCCGGGATTACGTCTCACTGTTGCCGCTGCATCTGGATGGCGACCGTGATGTGCTGTGGAAACTGTACAGCCGTCTTGGTCTGGTGGATGAGGGTTCTGGTGATCCGGAGTACGAAGCCACGTTTTTTGAGCTGTGCAAGACCTTCGGCGATCTTGTGATCTCGCCATACCAAGGCGATTCGTTCGATTTCGGCGATGCGGAGTTCAGCGGGGCTTACAAGGATCTGGTCCGCGAGGCTGCCGCGCAGCCCCAGCCCCGAGGCACGCACCACTTCATCTACGTCACCCGGGCGCACATAGGACTGTACCGTATGCTCATGCAGCTGGGTGCTGTCATCGATCCGTCAGCCGGAAAGAAACATGTGCTTGACTGGTGGAAAGGCAACCGGCCACAGCGGTAATCCGGGTGGGCAAACCGGCAGGAAGGCACTCCGGCAGCAAAAAGAAGCAAGCCGGATAGGCGGAGTGGCGGCGCGATGCCAGGATTCCGCCGGTTGCGGTGTACTGTTAGGTGTTTATGAGCCAGTAAACACGGCGTCTGTGAACGGCAAGCACCGCGGTGATGTCCCGGCAGTATCAGCAGAACGTATCGAAGATCATGACCAGATCGTCCGATACCTCCTGGGCCGTTCGACCCTCAATGCGATGGCGCGGGATCATGGCCTTGATCTCACCATCCACGAAAAATGCAAAGGCGGGGGACGACGGGGGAAAGTCGCTGAAGAATTCCCTGGCCCTGGCTGTTGCCTCCTTGTCCTGGCCGGCAAAAACCGTGTAGACATTGTCCGGCTTTTTGGAATGTCCCATCGCCAGCCTGAGACCCGGTCGGGCGTTGCCGGCGGCGCATCCGCAGACCGAATTGATTACCAGGAGCATGCTTCCTTTTGCATTGTCGAAGACATTTTCGACTTCCTCCGGGGTGGTCAGTTCCGCGACCCCAAGATCCGTGAGCTCCTTTCTCATCCAGGACGTGTCAGGTCCGATTCCATATCCAAATTGCATAATACCTTACTTTTTTACGTTGAAGGAAACAGTTACTATTTTTGAGACTATGAACAGAACAACGGCTGCCGGTATCAAATGTACATCCGGCAAACATAAAAATCCTTCAATTAAGATGAATTTTATCCGAACGTTAGCACTGCTTGCGGCACCATTATTCCTGGTCCTTTCCTGCTCTTCAACAATGAAAGTGAACAGTCAGTTCAGCACGCCGGAAATTTCCGGTCGCACCTTCAACCTGGAGTCCATGACCGAAACCACGGAGCGAAGATTCGTCGACGATCTGGCGTTCTATGTCACCAATGACGAGACGCATCTTTACGTCCTGGTTGATTTTGTGAGCAGCAGGCGTTTCCAGAATGCACGCGAGTTTGGCTTTTCGCTCTATGTGGATGGCAGCAGTTCCAACAGGCGTTCATTCGGCGTCACCTATCCGACCGGCATCTATTACCAGCTGGGCAACTATCCCGGCGCCCAGAAAGGCTACCTTGAGGAGCCCAACTGGAGCAACATGCCGGAAAACAGATCCATAAAGGAGGCGGCGGAGCGCAGCAGCTATCGTAATGCCTTGCTTGTACAGCGCCAGAGCCGCCGCGACCCCATGCAGCCTTTCCCCATGCCGATTGCACAGCTGGACGCGCAGAGTCTCAGGCTGCACCTTGACGATGACGGCCGCACGGGCAGGATCTCATTTGCCATTCCGCTGCAGACCTTATCGACCAGTCAGTTTTCACCGGATATCCGTCCGGGCGAAACCGTCGACATTGGTTTTGAGATCGATCCCGTGCGCCTTCACGATATGACTATCCGGTCCGGCGCTCCGCTGGTCACCAGTGAAACGGCCAGTGGACAAGCGCGAAGCGATGCCGATCAGGAAGAGCGCGAGCGTGTCACACGGCTTCTGCGGCGCATGGGCGATCCGTACGAAACCTGGGTGCGCGTAACGCTTGCGCAGCCAAACTGAAGGGTGGTGCTGCTGTTGGAGCAACGTCCCGTTTACGCGTTTTTAAAGTTTTCTTCGACCTTGTCCCAGTTCACCACATTCCAGAATGCCTTGATGTAGTCGGGACGGCGGTTCTGGTAATTCAGGTAGTAGGCGTGTTCCCATACATCCAGGCCCAGAATGGGTACGAGCCCTTTCATGAGCGGGCTGTCCTGGTTGGCGGAGGATGTGACCTCCAGGCCGCCGTTTTTGTTCACTACCAGCCATGCCCATCCTGAACCAAAGCGGGTGGTGGCGGCGTTGGCGAATTTCTCTTTGAATGCGTCGAACGAGCCGAACGCCTTGTCGATGGCTTCCGCTACGGAACCCTTGGGCTCCCCTCCGCCATCCGGACTCAGAACTTCCCAGAAAAGCGAGTGGTTGGCATGGCCGCCGGCGTTGTTGATCACGGGCTGGCGAATGTCGTCATTGAGGCTGTCGATGTTCTTAAGCACCTCAACCACGGAGCGCTCGGCCATCGGGTGGCCTTTCAGGGCGTCATTGGCCTTGTCGATATAGGTCTGGTGGTGCTTGGTATGATGGATCTCCATGGTTTTGGCATCGATGTGCGGTTCCAGGGCATCGTATGCATACGGAAGATCGGGAAGTTTGAAAGCCATGTTATACCTCTTACTTTTTATTCTGATTTGCTTGTTTCGATTTCGATTCTTGTCGATGTCTTCTTCAGTAACAGCATGCAACCGGAAATAAGTTCGGCCATGAATGTAATTTCCTGCTATCTTGTTGGCAGGACAAAGTGTTTGAAGAAACTGTAGAATCAATACGGATGGAACCATGAGCAGAGATTATGACGTCATCATCCTTGGCAGCGGCCCGGCCGGTTTTTCCTGCGCCATGCAGTCGGCCAAGTTCGAGAAGAAGGCCCTGATCATCGAAGCCAATGAAAGCTACCTGGGCGGCACCTGGATCAACACGGGCACTGTCCCGAGCAAGGCGCTGCGTGAGACGGCAGGCAGCATCCACCGCTATACAGCCCAGTTCGGCGACGAAGGCAGAAAACCTTACGAGCGCTTCCGCATGCGGGACGTGCTTCGGTACAAAGACCGCGTTCTGGAAACGCAGAACAGTGAGATCAAGGACAGCCTCATCAAGAACGAGGTGGATACGGCCCTCGGTTTTGGGCGTATCGTGGACCCGCACACCGTGGAGGTAACCCGGGAGGATGGGACCAAAAAACGGTTCACGGCAGACCACATCCTCATCTCGACCGGTGCCACGTCCCAGAAACCCAAGGAGTTCGAGATAGACCACGTCACCGTTCTGGACAACCGCTCCATCCTGGACATCCACTACATTCCCAAGCGGCTGGTGATCGTCGGTACCAATATCCAGGCCATGGAGTTCGCGACTGTTTTTTCCGCACTGGGCACACGGGTCACCGTTCTCAGCGGCCACCGCAGCTACATGGAATTCCTCGACGAGGAGATCAGGGAGGAATTCACCCGCATCCTGGAGGAGTCGCGGGTCAGTATTTTCAACCGGAAAAAGGTGCTTCAGGTGGGGCCCAACCCGCTGCGCAACTGTACGGAAGTCAAGTTCCAGGACAAGGACACCGGGGACATGCACGTAGTTGAGACCGAACTGGTCCTCTACTTCGGTGACCGGAAACCCAATTCCGGTAAAATCGGGCTTGATGAACTGGGTCTGAAGACGGACAAAAAGGGTTTCATAAGCGTGGATAAGAACTTTCAGACGGCGATTCCTTCCATTTACGCCGCCGGTGATGTTATCGGTCATCCGGGGCTGGCCTCTGTCTCTTTTTCACAGGGCAGGACCGCATCCTGCCACATGTTCGGTATAACGCGTTTTGATACAGAAAGCGCCATCCCGTACGGCATATATACCATTCCGGAAATATCCAGTGTCGGATTGACGGAGGATGAGGCCCGCCAACAGTTCAGCGACGTGACGGTCGGCAAAGCATACTACCGCAACCTGACCAAGGCCAATATCGCCCGCACCCCGCGGGGCATGCTCAAGCTGGTCTTCGAGACGGAATCGCTTCGGCTGCTCGGGGTGCATATCGTTGGCAACGGGGCGTGCGACCTGATCCATACCGGCCAGGCCGTACTTAATTTCAAGGGTACGGCGCGGTACTTTTTGGATACGGTGCATAATTATCCCACGTATGCCGAGGCCTACCGGGTTGCGGCATTCAACGGGATCAACCACATGCACAAAAGCGGCGCCTCTTACACCAGCATCCTGGGTGAAGAAGGAGGATGAGGGTTTTCGGCGCTACTTCAGCGTTCCTGGTGAAGCAGGGGGGGCAGCTTTCTGCGCTATAACCGCATAGTGGACGAAAAAGTGGGCAGAGAGCTTTCGGCGCCTTATTTGTCGCCGGAATCCAGTCCCGGAGCCAGGCGGATGTGCAATTCCTTAAGTTGCGCCTCGTCCACCACATCCGGACAGTTGTCCATGAGGCTGATGGCCCGCTGGTTTTTCGGGAAGGCGATGACATCGCGCAGGCTTTTGGCCCCGGTCAGCAGCATGGCGACACGGTCCAGGCCCAGCGCGATACCGCCATGGGGCGGCGCGCCATAACGGAACGCATCCAGCAGGAACCCGAACTTCTGCTGCGCCTCCTCCCTGCCGATGCCGAGGGCTTCGAACATGGTGGATTGCAGGTCGGTGTCGTGGATCCGGATGGAGCCGCCGCCTATCTCGCTGCCGTTCATGACCAGGTCGTATGCGCGGGCGCGCACTTTGCCGGGGTCGGTCTTGAGCAGTTCGATGTCCTCGGAGCGCGGTGAGGTGAACGGGTGGTGCATGGCGTAGAAGCGGCCGTCTTCGCTGTCGTATTCGAGCAGCGGGAAATCGGTGACCCAGAGCAGGTTGTATTTTGACGTGTCGATAAGGTCGTATTCGCGGGCCATGAGCAGGCGCAGGTCGCCGAGCTGGCCATAGACCGATTCGCGCGGACCGGCAAGCAGCAGGATCAGGTCGCCTTTTGCGGCGCCGCTGGCCTCGACCATGGCGCGGGTCATATCGTCGGAGACGAATTTGCTTACGCTGGAGTAGATTTCGTCGTCGTTGTTTTTGATGTATATGAGTCCGCCGGCGCCTATTTCATCGCGGGTGCGCTTGGTGAGGCGGTCCATGACGCCGCGGCCGAGCGATCCCATGCCGGGGACCACGAAGCCGACAACCGAACCGCCGTCGGCTACTGTCTTTGAGAAGACGCGGAACTCGGAATCTTTGACGATATCGGAGAAGTCGACGAATTTCATGCCGAAACGTGTATCCGGCTTGTCGCTGCCATAGGTGGTCATGGCTTCCTGGTAGGTCATGCGCGGGAAGGGCGCGGACACGTCTGCGCCCACCACTTCCTTGAGGATGCGCTGGAGCAGGCCTTCCATGAGCGTGTAGATCTGCTCTTCGTCCACGAACGACATCTCCACGTCGATCTGGGTGAATTCGGGCTGGCGGTCGGCGCGCAGGTCCTCATCGCGGAAGCATTTTACGATCTGGAAGTATCGGTCCATGCCCGAGACCATCAGGATCTGCTTGTAGGTCTGGGGGCTTTGCGGGAGCGCGTAGAATTTGCCGGGGTTGACGCGGCTGGGCACCAGGTAGTCGCGGGCGCCTTCCGGGGTGCTGCGCATGAGGAAGGGGGTTTCGACCTCGGCGAACTGGTGCTCATGGAAATAGTCGCGGGTGTGGCGGTACAGGGCGGAACGCAGCATCAGGTTCCTCTGCATCACGGGCCGGCGCAAGTCCAGGTAGCGGTATTTCAGGCGCAGGTCCTCGTTGGTCTTCAGATCGTCCTGGATCTCGAAGGGCGGGGTTTCGGAGCGGGAGTAGATGACCAGTTTCTTGACCCGCAGTTCGATATCACCGGTTTTTACATTCGGGTTGACGTTTACGGGGTCGCGCTCCCTGACCTCGCCCTGCACGCCGATGACGAACTCGGACCGCAGCTGGTCGGCCAGTTCGTGGGCCTGCTTGTCGTCCTGGGGGGAGAAGACGACCTGGGTGATTCCGTAGCGGTCGCGCAGGTCTATGAAAATCACCCCGCCAAGGTCGCGGCGCGTATCCACCCATCCGTTAAGTGTTACTGTTTCACCCGTCTGACCCCGGGTCAGTTCTCCACATGTATGCGTTCTGATTAATGTCATTTCCGAATTATAGCTGAGACTTTGTCAATTGTTAAGAGAGGTACCAACCTTTTTGATGGCAGTCCGCCGGCAATCTGCAATCTGCAATCTGCAATCTGCAATCTGCAAAAGATACCAAAGGTACAAAGAATGCAAATCATTCGCAGAGCAAGGTTTCAGTTTTTGTTTTCTGGATGCGGCGCATATATATGACAATAAGGAAACGGCGTTTTACGTACATTACTGGATTCAACCGAACTCTCCTCCCCTGCTCATGGAACAAGACCATCCCAAAACGTTACCGATCCGCAAGCCGCTGTTGCCGACCCATTCGGGGATAGCGGTCTCCATTTTTGAAGACGATGCGCGCTACAAGCAGATATTCCGGGGTAATCCCGCCATCCAGATACTGGTGGATCCGATGAATGGCCGCATCATGGACGCCAACGATGCGGCCTGCCGTTTCTACGGCTACGACCATGATCGTTTTTGCACGCTGACCATTTTCGACCTGAACACCCTTCCGCGGGGGGAGGCTTTGAGCAATATGAAGAAGGCCCTTGTGGAGCGGGGCGGTTTTTTCCGATTCACGCACCGCAAGGCGGACGGAACCACGCATCAGGTCGAGGTATTCACCACCCCGGTCACCATCAGCGGCCGCGATGTGCTCTACTCCACCATCCACGACGTCACCGACCGGCACGAGGAGGTGAAAAAACAGGCCACGGAGTCGGCGCGCGAGCTTCGTGAACAGCGTGAGCGGCTGGCCTGGCGAATTGAGACCATTGAGGAGGAGCGGCGCAAGATCTCCCGGGAACTGCACGACGGGGTGGGACAGCTGCTCACGGCGGCGTACCTGAACCTGGAGCTGCTGGAGGATGCGATTGCCGAAAACAGCGACGAGGCGGTCAGGCTGCTCCACAAAGTGCGCCAGCTGCTGGACAAGACCATCCAGGAGACGCGCAATATCTCGCACGACCTCAGGCCTGCCGTGCTGGACGATTTCGGCCTTGTGCCGGGTTTGCGGATGCTGGCCGAGGAGTTTTCGGAAGCATCCGGCGTCAAGGCCATATTCCAGCAATTCAACATCGATACCCGGCTGGATCCCCGGCTTGAAACCACCATTTACCGCATCTGCCAGGAAGCCCTCAACAACATCGCCCGCCATTCCGGCGCCACCGAGGCGGCCATTGAGATCTTCCGAAAGGGCGACCAGCTCACTTTCACCGTCAACGACAACGGTTCCGGCATACCGGCCGGCTACCAGGACCACCAGTCGTTCCGGGCGGGAACCGGGCTCAACAACATAAAAGAGCGTGTGGACCTTCACAACGGCCGGATGCAGATCAACAGCCTTAAAAAATCGGGTACCGAATTATTGATTGAATTTCCATTATCTTGACGGTATGGAAGAATGCGGTTGGATACGGCCAACGCAGGCGCAGAGGCGTGCGGCAATGTGCATCGTCCCCATCCACAATCCACAAAAACAGACCAGAAGCTATTGCAATCCATGACACATGCCTTTGAGGCATATCCGGAAAGACCATGAGCAGCTCAGGTGAAAAGACGGACCGGGAGATCCGGGTTCTTGTAGCCGATGACCATGACATCGTGCGGTACGGGATTTGCAGTGTCATCGACGCATCCGATGACATTGAGGTGGTCTGTGAGGCGGAGAGCGGCAAGGAGGCTGTTGAGCAGTTCCGGAAGATGAATCCGGATGTATGCATCCTGGACATCACCATGCCCGAAATGAACGGCATCCAGACTACGCGCGCGATACTTGAGCTGGATCCCGATGCCCGGATCCTCATAGTCACCATGCACATCAGCGAGGAGTACCTGAACCAGGTGCTCAATGCGGGGGCGAGCGGCTACCTGCTCAAGAACAGCGACCGGGAAGAGCTGCTGGGCAGCATCCGGGCCGTCTTCCGGGGCGAAAAGGCCTTCAGCCAGACCATATCCAAGCTGATGACCGAGCGGTATGTCCGCCATATCCGCAACCCAAGGGAATACGAGGACACGGAAAAGGCCTCCATCACGCGCAGGGAGCTGGAGATACTGCGGCTGATCGCCGAAGGCCACACAAGCACCGAAATATCCGAGATCCTGTTCATCAGTCCGAGAACCGTCGACACCCACCGCGCGAACCTGATGAACAAATTGGACATAAAGAATGCCGCAGGTCTGGTACGCTATGCCATTGAGAACAAGCTTATTGACCCCTCGTCCAAGAGCAATGGCAACGGCTCGGAACAGCACTGAGCCTACGTAAAATTACGTATAAATTATACGTTTTTTTCTTGATTGCGCGGCACTACCAGCTACGATAAATTGGTAGTGCAAATGGGGTAATAGCCGTCTGTAGATGATAAACAAGCACCTCGTCTTTGATAGGATGAGGTGCTTTTTTTTTGCCTGAAAGAGAGGCCGGCCGCAGGTGGATGGAGGATGCCGCCAGACCTGCGAAAACAGGTTGTAGCGTGGGGCGGGATTGAACCGCCGACCTCCGGGTTATGAATCCGACGCTCTAACCAACTGAGCTACCACGCCTCGTTTTTTCTGCAAGATTAAAAGATACGAAATTTCCGATTTTTGCGAAAGTCTCAAAGGTAACAGGTGAATCTGGAAAAGGAAACGCGTATTTTCAACCACGCACCGGCCGGCGCGGACAAAACGCAGGATGGCCGTGCGGCAGAGCGATTTTCCATCATCATATCAGCAACCTACACTCATGGCAAAAAAAATAACGGAAAGAGCGAAAGATTATTCCCAGTGGTACCTGGACGTGGTGCGCGAGGCGCAGCTGGCGTCGCATTCCCCGGTGAGGGGCTGCATGGTCATCAAACCCAACGGGTATGCCCTGTGGGAGAACATGCAGCGGCAGCTTGACGACATGTTCAAGGAGACCGGTCACAGGAACGCCTATTTTCCGCTGTTCATCCCCAAGTCGTTCCTGTCCAAAGAGGCGCAGCACGTTGAGGGTTTTGCCAAGGAGTGCGCGGTGATCACGCACAGCCGGTTGATCAATTCCGAGGATGGTGTGGCCGTGGACCCGGATTCCAAGCTTGAGGAGGAGCTGATCGTGCGTCCCACATCCGAGACCATCATCTGGGACACCTATCGCGACTGGATCCAGTCGTACCGCGACCTGCCCATCCTCCTGAACCAGTGGGCCAACGTGGTGCGGTGGGAGATGCGCACCCGCCTGTTCCTGCGCACCATGGAATTTCTGTGGCAGGAGGGGCACACGGCGCACGCCACCGAGGAAGAAGCGCGCGAGGAGGCGCACCGCATGCTTGAGGTGTACCGCTCCTTTGCCGAGGATTATATGGCCATGCCGGTGCAGACCGGGGTGAAGACCGAGTCGGAGCGGTTCGCCGGGGCGCTGGACACCTACTGCATCGAGGCGATGATGCAGGACGGCAAGGCGCTGCAGGCGGGCACATCGCACTTCCTGGGGCAGAATTTTGCCAAGGCGTTCGATGTGCGCTTCCAGGACCGGGACGGCAAGGAGAAATATGTCTGGGCCACAAGCTGGGGCGTATCCACCCGGCTGGTCGGCGGACTTGTGATGACGCACTCCGACGACAACGGGCTGATCCTGCCGCCGCGGCTGGCGCCGGTCCAGGTGGCCATTGTGCCCATCTGGCGCAACGACGACGAGCAGGCGCGCGTGATGGAGTATGGCGCATCCATCCTCCAGACCCTGAAGGATGCGGGGATACGGGCCATATTTGACGACCGCGACCAGTACAAGCCCGGGTGGAAGTTCGCCCAGCACGAGGTTGAGGGCACCCCGCTGCGCATTGCGGTGGGTCCGCGTGACGTGGAGAAGGGCAATGTGGAGCTGGCGCGGCGCGACACCATGAAGAAGGAGATTGTGAGCCGCGAGGGCATCGAGAAACTGCTGCCGGAGCTGCTGGAGACGATCCAGGCCGACCTTCTGGCGGCGGCGAAGGAGCGCACGCGCGCCCAGACCCGCAGCGCCGCTACGTATGACGAGTTCAAGGAGATCCTGGACAGCGAAGGCGGGTTTGTCTACGCCCACTGGGACGGCACCACCGAAACCGAGGAGCGCATCAAGAACGACACCAAGGCGACCATCCGATGCCTGCCACTGCATCCGGAGAGCGATCCCGGCAAGTGCATGGTGACCGGCAAGGAATCTCCGTATCCGGTGCTGTTCGCTCGCGCTTACTGATACGGGCCGGGCGCGCGGGCCAGACCAATGAATCAACAGTTGCTTCAGAGCGTTATATTATGAGTCAACGGCAACGCACATCCAACCAGACCGAAATGAAAACCGCGATCAGGCATCAGGACCTGCTGCTGGCAACAGGCGAACAGAGCCGTGAGGCCGACCGGCTGACCATTGAATCGTACGGCATCAGCGGCGATACGCTCATGGAAATTGCCGGGAACAGGGCTGCGGATATGATCATGGAGGATATGGGCAGGCTTGTGGATTTGGCCCGTCGTGTGGATGCGGGCCGGTTTGTGGACGCGGGCCGGCGCCTAGATGCGGCCCGGCATCATGATGGAGGGGATCGCCGGGCAAGCCGGATGCCGGAGGGGACCCGGGATGCACTCCGAGTGCTTTTCGTTTGCGGGAAGGGCAACAACGCCGGGGACGCTTTTGTGATCGCGCGGATCCTGATGGGGTACGGTTTTGACATTTCTTTGCTGCCGGTTTTCGGAACGAACGGTTTTTCGCCGGATGCGCAGCGCAATTTTGACCGGCTCATGAAGCTTTCCAGGGAGACGGGCCGCGATATGCACGTGTATCAGAAGTGGCCGGGTGCCGAGACACACTGCGATCTGGTGGTCGACGGAATTTTCGGTACCGGGCTTGAGCGAGTTGTGGAACCGCCCGTTTCAGGCATTGTGGAGCGCATCAACCGGTCGGGGTGGCCGGTGGTGGCCCTGGACATTCCGTCGGGGCTGCACAGCGACACGGGCGAAGTGCTGGGGTGTGCCGTGCGCGCCGACATGACCATCCAGTTTGGCATCCGGAAGCTGGGGTGCCACATCGGCGAGGGTCCCGAACTGTGCGGCGATCGGGTGCTGGCACGGCTGCCTTTCCCACCTGTCTGCAAGCGGGAGATCCGGGCGCGGCTGCTTGACATGGAGCTGGACCCTGAAGCGTTTCTTCTGCCGGAGAGCCCTGGTGTCCGTTGGGCGGATGGCAAGCCGGCTCATACCCGACGGCACAAATACGACAACGGTGTGGTGCATGTCATCGGCGGGTCGGCCGGGCTCACCGGAGCGCCGCTCTATGCCGCAAAAGCTGCCTGGGGACTGGGCATGGGGGCCGTGACCGTCACGTTCCCGGGTGCATGGGCGCTGGCAATGGAGGCCGGGGGTCCGGAACTCATAAAAAGGCCTGCTGGTGATGAAGATTCGGAATATTTCATGGAAGACGATGCCGACGGGATTCTGGAATACCTGGACACAAAAGAGGGGGTTGTGGTGCTGGGTCCGGGCATCGGCCGGGACGATCAGACCCACGCCTTCGTGCGCCGGATGATCTCGGAGTGCCGGCATCCCATGATCATTGACGCGGATGCCCTACATGCCATACCGGGGAATGAGCAGGTACTGTCGGACAGGGAACAGGGCGGTCCGGTGATCCTCACCCCGCACCCGGGAGAGCTGGCGGCCCTCACCGGAGAACGTGCGGACACCGACCATGAGCGCATGCTTCAAAGCTCCGCACTTTCCGAGCGGCTGGGATGCCTTGTGCTGGCCAAGGGCAACCCCGTCATCGTCCACTCCCCCGCCCATCAACAGTTGCTGCTCACACCATACGACACCACGGTTTTTTCAAGAGCGGGTTTTGGCGACACACTTGCAGGGCACCTTGCTGCGTTTCTGTCCCGTACGGCAGATTCCCTGGCAAGCTGTGAGCTGGCGCTTTTGCTCGGCCATCAAAGAATAAATGACGTTACCGCTTCCGGCAAGAACTTTCCGGAACCATCCGACATCATATGACTGATATCCTGACGCGCTACCGGATCATCCGAACCGCTATTCCACCGGTATTCATCCTCTGGACGCTGCTGATGCTGTTGCTGACGCTTCTGCCCGGGGACTCCCTGCCCAGCGCCCGGCTGTTTTCCTACGACAAACTGGGACACTTCGGCATGTTCGGGGGCTGGACCTTCTTCCTGGGGCTCTACATAATCGTTTACAAGGAAAAACTGAACATCAATCTTTTCCTTCTTATGATGGCCGGTATCCTTTTCGGAGCGGCTATTGAAGGGCTTCAGTACCTCATGCCGATGGGAAGGTCGGCAAGCTGGGGCGACGTTGCCGCGAACTCGCTGGGATGCTTTGCGGCCTTCCTCGTACTGCATCCGGTGAGGAACTACCTAAAAAGGGAAAAATAAATTTCCACCTTGATTAGTTAATTAAAATACAGCAATTAATAGCAAGGTTAAGGTTGCCTGCCATTTGCATTAAAGGATCTTTTTCCTTTTATTTTACCTTGCAAAACATCCGCTTATACAGCAAAAGCAAAATATGTCTGCATTAGAAAGAAAAAAACCGGCAGTTGATCTCCGCAGAAGCTACATCATCAACATCCAGGTTGGATTGATCCTGACGCTTCTTGCTTTCATTCTCGTCTTCAAGGCCAACCTGAATTTTGGCAGGGAGTTTGAGATAATTGAGGTAGAGCAGGAGATCATTGAGATGGAAGAAATTATCCAGACGGAGCAGGAGTTGACGCCTCCTCCCCCTCCCCGCCCGCCACAGCCGGAGCCGGTCCCGGATGATGAGATTGTCGAGGACATGTTTTTCGATCTTGACACCGATCTGGATCTGGACGCGCCCCTTGACCTGCCTCCCCCTCCTCCACCCGAGGAAGAAGAAGAGGATGAGCCTGAAGTATTCCAGGTTGTCGAGGACATGCCGGAACCTGCCGGTGGAATGGCGGCCATTTACAATGCCATTCGCTATCCCGATGCGGCTCGCCGGGCCGGAATCGAAGGACGCGTTATCATTCAGTTCATTGTGGATGAGAACGGGCAGGTACGTGATCCCGTTGTTGTGCGTGGAATTGGCGGCGGATGCGACGAAGCGGCCATTGCAGCGATACAAGCTGTGGAATGGACTCCCGGTCGCCAGCGCGGACGCCCTGTACGGGTTCAGTTCCAGCTTCCCATCATGTTCCGTCTGCAGAACTGATCTGACTGCTATCTGACCGCAAGCTGTCTGCAATCTGATTGTCACGCAGTCTGTGATATCAGCCGGGGCCCAAGATCCCCTGCAGGCGTTGCAGCACGGTCCTGAGATTATCGAAAGCCACTTTTTCGGAAGCCCTTGAGAGGTCCGTCCACTCAAGGGCTTCAATTTTTTCCTCGAGCTGCGGGCTGAGTTCCGGACGGCCCGACTCCATGGCATACCACCAGGTCCGCTTGAGCACCGTACTCCCCTCCTCTTCGTATTCGTGAACCGTGGTGCCCAGGTCCGCGGTGATCCGCAGTTCACCGCACCCGGTCTCCTCCTCCACCTCACGAAGCGCGCCTTCTACCGGCGACTCCTCCGGTTCGATCTTGCCTTTGGGCAGGTCCCACAGGTCTCGCCGCAGGATGAGCAGTACCTCCGCGCGACCTCCCTCCCGCCGTACCACTACACCGCCGCCGGCAGGGACGAACCGCTTTTCAGGATTTGTTGGCGTCGACATACTTGAGCCGCAATGATTTCAGCGTTTCGGTGAGGTATCCGGACATCTCCTTCGTGAGGTTGCCGGCGGTGAATTTCTCCAGCATGGTGAGGGTGTCGATGGCGTATTTCACGGCTTTCAGGTCCCGTTCTTTCGTTTTGGTGGTGGGGTTTTCCTGTTCCCCCAGCCCCATGAGGGCGATCTGCTGATGCTGCTGCACGAGCATCATGAACAGGATCTGGTCCTGCTGTTCCGGGCTTACGTTTCTGTCGTTGGTCTGTGACATGTGCGATGTTATTAGTTTCGAATCCAGAAGCGGTCAAAAAATAGTTGATTAAAAGCGCTGCCCGATGGTCGGGCCGGCTTCACATTGACCACCATTTTCGTATTTTACGGCCAACACCTGAAAGCTTCAAATAAATATTTTCCTCCCGTTCTACCATGATAGCCATCCACCCATTCAAAGCCTGGCGCCCCAGGCCCGAACTCGTCGAGCAGATTGCCTGCGTTCCCTATGATGTTATCGACACCGAGGAGGCGCGGCTTCTGGCCGAGGGCCGACCGGACAGCTTCCTGCATGTCATCCGTCCCGAAATAGACCTGCCCGAAGGCACCGACCTGTACTCCAACGCGGTGTACCACACCGGGGCGTCCAACCTCAAGATGATGCAGGACAACGGGATCCTCATCCAGGACCAGCAACCGGGCCTGTACCTGTACCAGCAGCAGATGGGCACGCACATCCAGACCGGGCTCTACGCCTGCGTCTCGGTGCGCGACTACGACGAGAACCGCATCCTCAAGCATGAACTGACCCGCACCGACAAGGAGGACGACCGCACGAGGCACATCCTCACGCAGCGGGCGCATGCCGAGCCGGTAATGCTCACCTACAAATCCACCGGCGCCATCACCGGGCTGACCAACCGGACGATGTCGGCAGCCGACCCGGTCTATTCGTTCACCGCCACCGACGGGGTGATCCACAGGGTGTGGAAAGTCGAGGACCCGCAGGCATTTGTGGATGCGTTCCGCGAAGTGGAAAAGCTGTACGTGGCCGACGGGCACCATCGCTGCAAAAGCGCGTCGCGCGTGGCCGGGATGCTGCGCGAGGACGGATACGGCGACGATGAGTTTGAGTTTTTCCCGGCCGTGATCATCCCGATGGACGAGATGCGCATCCTGGCGTACAACCGAATCGTCAAGGTGGTGCCGGAGGGGTTTGCGCAGAAGCTTCTGGATGCGTTCGAGCTGCGCCCGGACGTCCACCCGGTTCCCCAGTCCCCCGGAAAAGTGAGCCTGTACCTGGCCGGCAAGTGGTACGGGATGGACCTGCCCGAGAGCACATCGGACGATGTGGTGGAGCAGCTGGATGTCTCGCGGCTGCACCGGCACTTGCTGCTTCCGCTGCTGGGCATCGAAAACCAGCGCACCGATCCCAACATCGGTTTTGTGGGTGGCATACGCGGCACTGAGGAGCTGGAGCGGCTGGTCGACAGCGGCAAGGCGCAGCTGGCCGTGAGCATGTATCCTACCAGCATCGAGGAGCTGATGGCCGTCTCGGACAATGACCAGCTGATGCCGCCGAAATCCACCTGGTTCGAGCCGAAACTGCGGTCCGGACTGCTGGTGCACACATTTTGAAATGATTTACATTCCCTTTCACCCAAATCCAATATTGCCATGAGTATAAAGAGAGCCCACAATTTCAGTGCCGGTCCGGCCGTGCTGCCGGTCGAGGTTTTGCAGAAAGCGCAGGAAGAGCTGGTGGATTACCGCGGAGCCGGATCCTCCCTTATCGAAATGAGCCACCGCGGACCCGAATACACCGAGGTGGACCGCCAGGCGCGCGAGCGGCTGAGCCGGGTGCTGGGCCTGTCCGATGACTTCGAGATCCTGTTCTACCAGGGCGGTGCGAGCCTGCAGTTTGCGATGGTCCCGTACAATTTCAACTACGGCAAGTCCGCCGACTACATCAACACCGGGACGTGGTCCAAGAAGGCGATCAAGGAGGCGAAGGTGTTCGGGGATGTGCATGTCGCCTTCACCTCGGAGGCCACCAACTTCAGCCGGGTGCCGCGCGACGAGGAGCTGAAATTCTCCGGGAAGGGCGAGTACCTGCATTTCACATCCAACAACACGATTTTTGGCACGCAGTTCCGCAAGGAGCCGGCGTCGGACGGCTTGCCGCTGGTTTGTGACGCTTCTTCGGATTTCCTGTCGCGAACGCTGGATATCAACCGTTACGGTGTGCTGTATGCCGGCGCTCAGAAGAACGCGGGTCCGGCCGGGCTTACCATCGTGATCCTGCACAAGGACATGCTGGCCAAGGCGCGGACAGAGAATGTCTCGAGCATGCTTTCCTATCCGGTCCAGGTCGGCACCCTCTTCAACACGCCGCCGGTGTTCGGAGTCTACATATTCAACTACGTGCTCGAGTGGATCGAGAGCAAGGGCGGGCTGGCGGCCATGGACAAGCTCAACCAGGAGAAGGCGGCCATTCTGTATGACGAGATTGACCGCGACGACTTCTTCTACGGCACGGCCGACAAGGATTCACGGTCGCTGATGAACGTGACGTTCCGCATGAAAGATGAGTCGATGGAGAAGACCTTCATTGAGGAGTCCAAAAAGGCCGGCATGAGCGGGCTGAAGGGGCACCGCAGTGTGGGTGGATTCCGGGCGAGCATCTACAACGCGTGTCCGCGCGAGAGTGTGGAGGCGCTGGTGTCGTTCATGCAGGAGTTCCGTCGCACGCGCGGGTGAACGGTGGCGGGCAGGGCGGCCAGAATCAGGACCTGGAAAATTCGGTGATACGGTATCCGTTCAGGATCAAATCTGATGATAAGGCGTCCGCTCAGAACCCGAAATGCCCGATGAAGCGGCTGAAAGAACCAGGTACAAACAAAAGTACAAACAAAGCGCCGTAGATCGCTCCGGCGATGTGGGCGACGTGGTTCACGTTATCGCGGCGTCGGCGTGCCTCAAAGTAACTGTAGGCCAGGAAGAGTCCGCCAAAAATGATGGCCGGGATGCCGATCGGGATGAAGAAGATGTAGATGTTCTGGAGGGGATGCATCACGATAAACCCGAAGAGCACGGCTTCGACGGCCCCGGAGGCGCCCAGGCTGGCATATCGCGGGTTGTTGCGTTCCATGATGAGCGTGGGTAAGCTGGAAGCCACGAGCGCGGTCATGTAGAGCGCCAGAAACGGGACGCTGCCTATGGTCTGCTCGAGGATGGGGCCGAAAAAGAAGAAGACGAACATGTTGAGCAGCAGGTGGCTACCGTCGGCGTGCAGGAAACCGGAGGTGATGAGCTGGTGCCAACGTCCGCGGTGCCAGGCTTCGTAGGGCTTGAGCATTCCCTGGTACTGGAATTGGGGGACCACGTACCATGCGATCATGGTCACGATGACGGTCAGGACGAGCAGGCTGATGGCAACCATGGAAAACCCGGATTGATGTTATGCATTGTCAGGAAAACAGAAATCTCCGTATATTTGTTATCTGTCTCTGATGCGTTTATCAGAGTGGAAAAGATACTCCGGAAAAGGTTCGGGACCAAGTTTGGGCAGGTGCCGTTTTCTGCGATTTCGGAGCATGCAAGCCGAAGTAGCTCAGTTGGTAGAGCAATTCACTCGTAATGAATAGGTCGTCGGTTCGAGTCCGATCTTCGGCTCCCTCTCAGGCCGCAGTTTGCGAAATGCATCCTGCGGCTTTTTT
>SLNO01000121.1 GCA_007132975.1 Balneolales bacterium | reverse complement strand
TCGGCCACGGCCAGGGAGACGCCCAGCATGGCGTTGGCACCAAGTTTCGATTTGTTTTCAGTTCCGTCCAGTTCAATAAGAAGCTGGTCAATGTCGACCTGGTTGAACACGTTGTATCCGACCAGTTCATCAGCAATGGTTTCGTTGACGTTTTCTACAGCCTTGAGCACGCCTTTGCCCATGTAGGCATCGCCGCCGTCGCGCAGTTCCACGGCCTCATGCTCACCGGTGGATGCTCCTGAGGGCACGGCGGCACGTCCCATGGTTCCGTTTTCGAGTATCACATCGACTTCAACGGTCGGGTTTCCCCTGGAATCAAAAATCTGACGTGCAATGATATCTTCAATAATTGCCATATTGGTAGAATGATTAGTTCGTTGGTTGCGTTCTTAAAACTGCCATAAGGTATGGTTTTTTTTGCTAATTTGGAAGAAAGCGGTGGCAATTCATGCCTTGCGGGACACCCTCCGGCTGCATTTGCAGGAGCAGGTTTCCGACCCCTGGCGCCCACCGCCTGGAACGTTTCAAACCCGGTTTTTTTCCCATGCATCCAGCGTATTTATTCGACATTGACGGAACCATTCTCAAGGTCAGGCACAAGGCAAACCGCAAACTGATCCGGAGCATCCTCAAGCGCTTCGGCATCAGCCACCTCAATGTTGAGGAGCTGGATTTTGCCGGCAAGACCGACCGCGACATTTTTTCCAATCTCCTGCAAAAGCCCGATGAGGATCTGTTCCATCAGGTCAAGCAGATCTACCTCCATGAAATGGAGCGGAACCTTTCGGCGGATGACATCCACGTTTATTCCGGTGTGCATGATTCGCTGGACTATCTGCGGGGAAAGGCGGCCTGGACCGGCATTCTGACGGGTAATTTCGCGCGGGCCGCAAGGATCAAGCTGGCAGCCATCGGTTTGCAGGACCGCTTCCGTTTCGGGGCTTACGGCGACGATCACCATGACCGCAACGAACTGCCCCCCGATGCCCATGAGGAGCTGGTCCGTTTCTCGGGTGAACCGTTCCAGCCCTCGGATCTTGTCATCATCGGTGACACCCCCAGGGATATCGCCTGTGCCAGGTCTTTCGGGTCGGTGGCCGTGGCCGTATCCACCGGAACCTATTCGTATGAAGAGCTGGGCGACTGCGGTCCCGACGCCCTGCTGCGATCGCTTGATGAGTTCCCGGCGTGGAACGAACAGCATCTGGCATCCCGGACCTGAGGCAGGGAGGCTCCACCGCAATGGGTCCCTGAATACCTTGCCGGCGCTTCCTCAACCAGATTTCCGCGCACTGAAACAACCGGGCCTGCTACCACATGGAGCCGAAAACGAATGTGATGTGCGGTGTTCCGAAGAAAGACTGCTTGCCGGCGGCTGTTTCAAGCACCCCCGGTGCCTGCTGTTCGGGGGGGAGGTTGAAGTTGAACTCCACGATATTTTCGCCAGGACGATAGGGTTCCATCATCTGGATGCCGTCCGGGTAGTAGTTGAAATAAAAGCCGATGCGGATGGACTGGATGTTTCCGAAGTCGCCTCCCAGGTTTGCGCCGATAGCCACCTCTCCGGCCGCGCCTATTATGAAGCTACCCTGGCCCCATCCCTGGAACACATCGTAATGCTGCTGGGAGAGTCCCTGGAACTGCGGACGGAATCCCATGTTGAACATGCCATGGTCGTAGTAGGGATAGACGTAAGCCGGCGCCGGTCCGCCTGATGCATGCAAAAAAAGCCGGAAGTTGTCGGAAAGGGTTTCTGCAAAAAGCCGGCGGCTCAAGCCCAGCGTAACGGGAAATGACATTACACGGTTGTATTTATTGGGGATAACGGTGTAGCCCCAGTAACCCTGGAAGCTCTGCTCTGACTCATCCCGGACAGTGCCGATCTGGAACTGGAGGGAGCCTTTTGTGTAGCGCGAGAGCACTCGGCGGTACTCGGCGCCTACGCCTATGCCGAAGTTGTTGAGGTGCAAACGGAAGCCTATCCCGTTGCGGATGTCAAAATCCCTTGGGGAAAGCGGACGTTCCAATTCAGCCAATTCGGGCTCAATTCGCTGCTGGGCATCGGCCGGAAGGGTCAGGCCCAGCACCAGGAACATCAGGCAGGCAGCGGTAATAAATCCGGAAAATCGATTCATGCTGTTTGTGAAAGGTGTCAGGTTCGGGTAAGGTATTTTTTTACTTATAACGTGCATTCATGTAAACGCGTACTTGCTAATAAGCCATACAATTGTATTTTCATAATTCTTTTTGCATCCGATTCGTTTCCGCTAGATAACGAAAATGCTATCCGGATGGTATAATACCCGACAACCCCAAAAAATCAAATGGCAAACATCATCAGACTTGAAATCTTTGGACCTGTTTCTACGCTTAAGCGCATACCAGAAGTAATGTACGAGCAGACACCCCACTCCCACTATTTCAGGCGTGACATCTCCGAAGGACAAAGCATCCGTGTCTTCATATACGAAGATAACAACACGGCCGTGCACTGTTCGCGCTGTGTAACCTGCATCGTTTCCGAGGACCCCTCGGCAATCAGGATGGAGATTGCGGATGTGGGCAAACAAAGCGGCTTCCGCGGCTCCCAGGAGCCCGATGAGCAGCCTGTCTACGAACAACTCATGGATTTCATCCTTGATTTCAGCAAACAGTACGGATTGACCGTACAGGAACGCACACCCGAACTTGAGGAAAAGGAAGAGCAGTGAGCAACGGGCCGGAACAAGCCGGTGACTGGACCGTGGTCAGGATGCTTGAGTGGGCAACCGGTTTTTTCCGGTCCAGGGAAATATCATCACCACGCCTGAGCATAGAGTGGCTGCTTGCGCATGTGCTCGGAGTAAGGCGGCTGGACCTGTATCTGCAGTTCGACCGGCCGCTTACGACCGGGGAACTGGACCGCCTGCGTCCGCTGGTCAGGCGCCGGGCCGCCCATGAACCGCTCCAGTATATCACGGGGTCCACGGATTTCTACAACCTGACCCTGCGTGTAGAACCCGGTGTGCTGATCCCGAGGCCGGAAACCGAACAGCTGGTCGAGCGGATGCTGAGTGACCACCCCGGCGAGGACGGGCTTAACCTGCTGGATGTGGGCACCGGCTCAGGCTGCATCGCACTGGCAGTCAAAAAAGAGCGTCCCGGGTGGCAGGTCACCGCCATTGATATCAGCGCCGAAGCCCTGCGCATAGCCGGACGCAACGCCATGGAGAACAATCTGGATGTCCGGTTTGCAGAGGCCGACTTTTCCAGCTGGCAGCCGCCGGAGAAACAGCACATCATCATATCCAATCCTCCCTATATCCCCGAGGATGAGATGTCCGGCCTGACACCGGAAGTGGCCGGTTTTGAGCCGGTCGAAGCCCTGACGGCCCCTGATATCCATGTGGTGTACCAGGACCTCCTGCAACTGTGCCGCAACCACCTCCGTCCGGGAGGGCGCTTCTACTTTGAGATCAATGAAAGCCATGGGGACAAGCTTTTGTTTTTATGCAACAAAACTCCCTTCACATGCCGCCTCGAAAAAGACTATTCCGGAAAGGACCGGTTCCTTGTAGGAAAATTGGAGGAATAGACGGCTAACATGTTGTCCGGGCTATATTTAACATTATGGTAACAACACTGGCCTACAAAGGCAACACCGGGTGTTGATAACTTGTTGAAAACTTTTATAACCTCGCAGGCCGTTTCCTGAAAGCGCAACGAACTGTCCGGTAACCCGTTTTTTTACAGGTTTTCAGGGTGCACACAGTTCGAACATGTTGCTCACTAAACTATTGTGTTTCAAATGATTGTGGCATTTGCTCCGATGTGGATAAATCTTGTCGGGTGATGGTATTTTTTTTTGACTAGTATCCCAAATATTGGCATCTTTGATCAAGCTGTGAATCGCAATGCAGAAGCGTATTGTGGATAACTGATCGAAATTTTTAGAAAGTCAAGCAGAATTTTGGGTTTTTCATGGTAGAAACGGGAAAAAAAACAGGCCGCAAAGAATCGGAGGAAATGGCAACGGCGGGCGCTACGTGGGCTCAATGTCTGGAGATCATTAAAGACAATATTAATTATCAGAAGTACAAATCCTGGTTTCATCCGATCAAACCTGTAGCACTGGAAAATAGGACGCTAACCATACAGGTTCCTTCACAATTCTGGTACGAATGGCTCGAGGAGCATTATTACAACATCATGCGCTCCACAATCACCAAAGTGCTTGGCGAGGGTGCGCGCTTTGAGTACTCGATTGTCCTGGAAAAAGCCGAGCAGGAGCATGATGACCGTTCCGTGCGCATGCCGCAACGCTCCTCTCCGCCCATCCATCCGGAAACCGGGGCGGGCTATGACCACACGGGGTATCATCCCTCCTACTCCTCGGAGACCATCCAGAATCCTTTCGTGATCCCGGGGATCCGCAAGAACAAGATCGATCCCAACCTCAACGACAGCTACGTTTTCAGCCAGTTCATCGAAGGCGACTGCAACCGGCTGGCCCGCTCAGCGGCCATCGCCATTGCCGAAAACCCGGGCAAGAACTCGTTCAATCCGTTTTTCGTCTACGGCGGGGTAGGGCTTGGGAAGACGCACCTGGTCCAGAGCATCGGCAACCAGATCCGTCAGGATTTCGGGGACGACTACTCCATCCTCTATATCTCCTCGGATCAGTTCACCAATGAGTTCGTGCACGCCATCCGGAACAACCGGGCGCGTGAATTCTCCATGTTCTACCGGAACATCGACGTGCTCATTGTGGATGATATCCAGTTTTTCAGCGGCAAGGAGAAGACACAGGAGGAGTTTTTCCACATTTTCAATGCCCTGCACCAGGAGGGCAAGCAGATCATCATGACCAGCGACCGGGCGCCCAAGGATATCCAGGACATTGAGGAGCGGCTCATATCCCGCTTCAACTGGGGGCTGAGCGCCGATCTGCAGATGCCCGACTACGAGACCCGCTACGCCATCCTGGAGAAGAAGGCGCTCGAAAACGGCATCGAGTTCGATCCGGAGATCTTCGAGTTCATCGCCCACAACTTCAAATCGAGCGTGCGCGACCTGCAGGGCGCCATCATCAAACTGCTCGCCACGGCCTCACTGCAGAAAATCGACAACATCGACCTGCCGATGGCCAAGCGCATCCTCAAGGACCTGATCAAGGAGACCAAGAAGCACATCTCCATTGAGGACATCCAGCGGCTGGTGTGCGAATATTTCGGGATCGATCCCAACAAGGTGCGCGAAAAAACCCGCAAGCAGGAGATCGTGGAGGCGCGGCAGATCGCCATGTTCCTTTCCAAGACCATGACCAAGTCCAGCCTGAAGACCATCGGGCTGCATTTTGGGGGACGCGATCATTCCACGGTGATCCACGCCATCCACGCCGTGGAAGACCGCAAGGAGACCAGCCCCAAATTCCAGCAGATCGTCAAGGATATCCAGCAGCGCATCGAGCTTGCGAGCATGTAGTGCCGGTATGGATTGCAT
>SLNO01000053.1 GCA_007132975.1 Balneolales bacterium | reverse complement strand
TTAGAGGATAAAGGGATATTGGAAAATATTGGAACAAAGGGATCGAGTGCGGTATACAAACTGGGAGTTGGCTCATAGTTGGCTCAGTTGGCTCACAATGGGCTCATAATGGGCTCAAAGGACAAAACAAGAGAAGAATCAAATGAACAGAGAAGAACACCGAAGCAATAACATCAACTATACGTAAGCAGGGGTTTCGTGCTTCGTAGGACAGGAAGGTGGTAAAATTAAAGTTCCGTTCTTCGTAGGAAGTTTAGTGGTAAAATGCCCTGCCTGCGTATAGCTGAAAAACGTTACGCTTAATCAGAATTCGTGTCTCGCCTCATATCAATCGTTTCGTACTGAGGGGTTTGTATTGGTTGCTTATATTTAGGCTTGGCCGTCCCGCAGCACAAACGCTGGCTATCACTACCTTGCCTGCTTTTAAGTTGATTTCGTTACAAATTCGGGGGACATTGAACCGTCCCCACAAGTAAGACCGGAAAGATTTGCCCTGGAAGGCAACTAAATCCTCAACAATCACAAAAGCAGCAACCGGTAGATGGCAAAACCTGGCAAAACCGATCCTGATCGCTCCGGGAAACAGTCCCCGGACAGGGACGCTGCTGGCCATGTCACATCCATGGAGATCCGGGTGCGCGGACTGGTGCAGGGCGTAGGGTTCCGCCCATTCGTCTATCGCATTGCTCGCGAAAACGGCCTGACAGGATTTGTGAGGAACGACGATGATGGCGTGTTCATCCGGGTCGAGGGTCCCGCCGGCCGCATCCACACATTTCTGGACCAGCTGAAGCACAACCCACCCCGCGCAGCGCAACTTTATTCTGTAAAGCAGGCATTGTGCGAGCCAGAGGGGTTCCGCGATTTCCGGATCGAAAAAAGCAGCAGCACATCTGACCGCATCACCCAGGTCAGCCCCGACATCGCGGTCTGTGAGGAGTGTCTGGTGGATATGGGCTCCCAGCCGCACCGCACCCGTTACCCGTTCATCAACTGCACGCACTGCGGACCGCGGTTCACCATCATCCGCGGGCTGCCCTATGACCGTCCGGCCACCACCATGGAACCGTTCGAGATGTGCGATACCTGCCGGGCCGAGTACGAGTCGCCGGACGACCGCCGGTTCCACGCTCAGCCGGTGGCCTGCAACGACTGCGGACCGCAGTACACGTTGCTCATGACGGGGCGGGATGATCATGTTGGGCCGTCCGGCATTGATACGCTCCAACCCGGTCCAACCGGAAAAGAGACTCCTGTGGAAAGCCGTGAGCACAGCGACAGGGCTGGCAGCGCGAATCCCGGCGAAACCATCGAAAAAACCAGGAATATCGATATTTCTGCCATCCTGGATGCCTGCACGGACATTCTCAACCGTGGCGGCATTATCGCCATCAAGGGCCTGGGCGGTTTTCACCTGATGTGCGACGCCGAAAACAGTGATGCCGTGGAGCGACTTCGAAATGCAAAGTTGCGGGACGGCAAGCCGTTCGCCGTTATGGTACGGGATGCGGACAACGCTGCGCGTTTCACTTCGGTCACACCCGCAGAAGCCGAGGTACTGGCATCATGGCGCCGCCCTATTGTGCTGCTGGATCAGCGTCACGTTGAGATGAATCAGGGCTACTCAGGCCACCCCCGACAGCATGTCAAACTGAGCCCGGATTCCCGGCAACAAAACGCCCGCGACAGATCCACACAACATCAGGATGCAGGTGAAACGCATCATAGGGACACAGATGACTCGCCAATACGGCACACAGTACTACTGGCGCCCGGCATCAACCCCGGCTGCAACACCGTAGGCGTCATGCTGCCCTACATGCCGTTCCACCACATGCTATTCGATCGCATGCCCGATTCCGTGCTGGTGATGACCAGCGGCAACCTCACCGACGAGCCCATCGTCATGGACAACGACGAGGCCGAGCGCACGTTTAGCGAGATGGCCGACGCCATCCTCGTCTACAACCGAGACATCCACAACCGGGCCGACGACTCCGTGGTGTTTGTGGCCCGCGAAATCCCCCGGATCATCCGCCGCTCGCGCGGTTATGTCCCCGAGCCGGTGCGGCTGGCCTGGCCCACCGAGGGCATTTTTGCCGCCGGAGCGGAGCTGAGTCACTGCTTTGCGGTGGGCAAAGGAAACGAAGCCATGCTGAGCCAGCATATCGGCGACTTGAAAGATCCCGCCACCTTTGCGTTCTTCGAGGAGTCCGTCGACCGCTTCTGCGCGCTCTTCCGCGTAAAACCGCAGCTTGCAGCCTGCGACCTCCATCCGGATTACCTCTCCACCCGATACGCACAGGAGATGGGCATTCCGCTGGTGCGCGTCCAGCACCACCACGCCCACATCGCCGCCTGCATGGCCGAATTCCACCTGGATGAGCCCGTCATCGGCGTCTGCTGGGACGGCACCGGCCTGGGCACCGACAACAACATCTGGGGTGGTGAGTTCCTGCACGCCGACCTTGCCACGTTCGAGCGCTTTGCGCATTTCGACTACCTGCCGCTGCCCGGCGGCGACAAGGCCGCCAAACAGACCTGGCGCACAGGCCTCTCCCTGCTGTATCAGACGTTTGGCGAAGATGTGTGGATGCTGGACCTGCCCTTGGTCCGCGATTTCCTGCAAAAACCGGAGCGCGACATGATCCGGCAGGCCATCGAGCGCGGCGTCAACGCCCCGCTTTCCTCGGCGGCCGGACGCCTGTTCGATGCCGTTGCCGCCATCACCGGCACCTGCCTGCACAACAGTTACCACGCCGAGGCCCCGATGAAGCTGGAGGCACTGGCCGATCCGGACGTGACGGATGAGTACCCATTTTCATTGGTTGTACCTTCAAAATCATCTGCCGCCGGATCCCAAGCCGCCGCCACTTCGATGCAGGAACCCGAGTCCACCAAAAAAGCAGCCGTCCCCACAACAGCCGCATCCACCCGGAACATCCCGGACGACACCAATCCCGGTTCCAACCCGCAAACCGATCCGGAGCTGGCGGCCGCATCCAACCAGAAAACCACATCCTTCCCGGAGACGGTCATCCGTTTTGATCTCATGATGCGGGCGCTGGTCAGCGACATCCAAAACGGTATCTCCATGGGCGCCATATCCGCGAAATTCCACAATACCCTGGTATCGGTCACGGAAACCATAGCGCGGCGGATGCGCGACCATTACGGCACGCGCACCGTTGTGCTCACCGGCGGCGTCTTCCAGAACCGGTACCTGCTGGAAAAGGCCGAGGAGCGGCTGCTGGCAGCGGATTTCCGTGTGTTCAGTCCGAGCGCGATCCCGGCCAACGATGCCGGCATTGCCCTTGGACAGTTGGCCGTGGCCGCTCGGCGCAATGGCAGCAGGTGAGATGCGGCGCGCAGGATTGGCCAGAACTGAAGCACGGCATACATCGGCACCAGCCGTCTATCGTTGACCGCACTCCGGTCCTCCGCAAAATCGCTTGAAATCCGGCACATCCCATTGTTTTCAATTACCTGATAATCGAGTATATTGCGACAAAACCACTATTATTTTCCAGCATTATCAATAATTTTGACATCGCCGCGCGAACCGTCGGCGAATCCCAGCAACCACCCCCATCCAACCAGATATCCATCATGTGTCTCAGCATCCCCGGCAAGGTCATGTCCATTGAAAATGAGATAGCCACCGTATCGGTCGGAGGCAGCGAGGTCCAGGCCGGCCTTCAGCTCCTCGACGATGTCCGGATCGGCGACTACGTGCTCGTCCACAGCGGTTTTGCGTTACAGAAAATCAGCGAGGAGGAAGCCGCGCGCACCCTTGAGCTCATCCGGGAACTCGAAGACCTGGCCGATAATGAGCCTCCCGTCTGATCGACTGGCATTGGCTCAAGCCCCCTCAGCGTATCCATCTCGCCCGGAAAGTGGCACCCTGTGATAATCCCGTTCAACTTCCTGAATCCAAATTATTTTGAAATACATTTCCGAATACCGTGACAAAGAGCTGGTCCGCATCCTGGTGGACAAGATCCACTCCTGGCGCGGGCCGCACGTGCGCTTCATGGAAGTGTGCGGCGGGCACACCATGGCCATCCAGAAATTCGGCATCCCGTCGCTGCTGCCCCACAATGTCTCGCTGGTTTCGGGTCCGGGCTGCCCTGTCTGCGTGACCTCCCTGCAGTTCGTGGATCATGCCATTGCCCTCGGGCGCCGCGACGATTTCATCATCACCACTTACGGCGACCTGATCCGCGTGCCGGGCAGCACATCCTCCCTGGAGCAGGAAAAAGCGCGCGGGTTGGATATCCGCATGGTCTATTCGACGCTGGAATCTCTGGCCATCGCGCGCGAAAACCCCGGTAAAATGGTCGTTTTCCTGGGGATCGGATTCGAAACCACCGCACCGGCCAGCGCCGCCGCGCTCGTACAGGCGCGCATGGAAAACCTGCCCAATTTCTACGTCCTGAGCGCCCACAAGGTGATGCCGCCAGCCATGGCGGCCATCGTCACCGAGGACGTCAAGCTCAACGGATACCTGGCGCCCGGACACGTTAGCACCATCACCGGCTCGGGCATCTATCGCGATATTTCCGGAAAATTCGGGCTTCCGGTGGTTGTTTCCGGGTTCGAACCGGCCGACATCCTCCAGTCCATCCACATGCTCCTGGAGCAGCTCCGCACCGGCAACATCAGCGTCGAGATCCAGTACAAGCGCGTGGTCACGCCCGAAGGCAACCTCAAGGCGCAGAAAGTGATGCAGGACGTGTTCCGGATGCGCGACGACTGGTGGCGCGGGCTTGGCATCCTCCCGCTCAGCGGGCTCGGCATCAGCGACGCCTACGCCGACTGGGACGCCGAACGGGTCTTCGACATCGAGGTGGAACCCACGCAGGAACCGGAAGGATGCATCTGCGGCGACGTGCTCAAAGGCATCAGCCATCCCACCGATTGCATCCTGTTCGATTCGGAGTGCAATCCGTCGAATCCGGTGGGCACGTGCATGGTCTCCGAGGAGGGCGCCTGCCAGGCATTCTACAAGTACGGGGTGGAATGATGGAGCAGAGCAAGCATATCCGGCTGGGACACGGCAGCGGCGGAAAACTGACGCACGACCTCGTCACCGGCCTTTTCCTAAAGTACTTCGACAACGAAATCCTCGCGCAGCAGGGGGACTCCGGTTTGTTTCTGTTGGATGGGGTTGGCGGTGGCGCCCCGGCCGACATGCCAGGCACCACCGGTTCGTCCGGCTCCATGGTGGGGCAGTCCGGCAGTACCGATCCTGGCGGCACCGGCCAGACGCATCACGCCGGACGCATGGCCATGAGCACCGACGCCTACGTAGTGGACCCGATCTTCTTCCCCGGCGGCAATATTGGCTCGCTGGCCGTCAGCGGCACGGTCAACGACCTGGCCGTAACCGGTGCCGATCCGCGCTACCTCACCGCCGCCTTCATCCTCGAAGAAGGGCTGCCCGTCGAGCAGCTTGAGGAGATTGTCCGCGAAATGGCGCTGATCGCGAAGGAAGCCGGCGTGCGCATC
>SLNO01000017.1 GCA_007132975.1 Balneolales bacterium | reverse complement strand
GCGCGGCGCTGGCATCGGTGATCCCATGGGAATGCCAGAGCTTGATGAACTCGAGGTTGGGGAATTTTTCGCAGACGTAGCCCAGTCCTTCGTCGTCGAGATTGTTGGAGTGGAAGTTGATGGACCGGAGCCGGGTCCAGCCCTCGAACTTGGCGAAGCCGTGGCCTTTCACCGGAGTTCGGAAGGAGAAGGATTCCAGGTTCTTCAACCCGGCGAGCTTTTCCAGACCAGCCTCTGTGGCTTTGGCGAAGGCGACGATGTCAAGCTGGGCGAGGTCAGGGCAGGCCGTGGAGAGGTTTTGCAGTTGGGCCAGGCTGGCGTCGCCGAGCCTGCCTAAGCCATTAATGGTTAATTTTTTCAGCTTCGTGAGGTTTAGGACGGGCGCGATCCAGGAGTCTTCGATATTGGTCGCTTCAAGATAGAGTGTCTCCAACGACGAAATCTGCCCGAGGTGTTCGATGAAGGCGGCGTTGTAGGGGTCTTCATCTTTCTTGCGATGGTCATGAGCGCCACCACCCTTGATGCTGGTTCTCACCTCCGTCAGCGTGTCAAAGATCGGGAGGTCACCGCCCGCCGCTTTTTTGAGCGCCTCGGGCGTTGCGTTGATCTTGGTGAACGTGCCCGGCGAGCTCTCGATGGTGCGGATGACGGCGGTGACGCGCGGGTGCCGCGCGGCGTCGGCGAGGATGGCGTCGGCGTGGTCGGTGAGGGCCTGTTTCAAGGGTGCCTCGGTGGTCGCGGCGATGACGGCGTCGAGATCCGCGCGGGAGCCGATCTTGGAAAGATCGGGAGGCGCGCCCAGGCCGGCGAGCGGCGTGGCGGCGAGGAGGACGAGGAGGGCTGGGAGGTTCACGTTTAAACTCTTGGTTCTTGGGGTCAATACTTCGGGAAAATCGCCGGCGTGGGGAAGCGCTCCTCGGGACTGGCGTTGCCGTCCGGGAGGAATTCCTCGCGGGGGACTGCGTCGGCGGGCCATTCTTGGGGACGGAGGCGGACGATCCTGCCGGGACGGAAGCCCTCCAGGGCAAGGTCCACTTTCATGCGGATCTGGATGCCGCTGCTGCCAAAGGGGATCTCTCCGTCCGCTTTGCTGATCTCCACGATGGAGCCCTTGATGGCCATGTGGGCGTGTCCGTAGTTGCCCGATGAATGCTTCAAAGTGAGCTCGGCCGCGCCGATCTGGCCCTGGCCGCCCTTCTTGAAATCCTGGTAGAGCGCGGCGTCCATGCCTCCAAACAACGTGGCCGTGATGGTCGCCTTGCCAAAATCTCCATACTCCACTGCATCGACCCAGGCGGGCATCCAGCGGCTGCGGATGAAGTCTTTGTGTTTCTCCGCCTGATGAGCGCTGGCACGCTGCATGGCGGCGTCATCCAGCCAGATGTCCGAGACATGGAACTGGTTGAAGGCCGACGAGGTCCAGCCTCCAGACGGCTTCCAGGTGATGCCCAGATAGACGGCCTGACCGCCAAGGGTCTTCTTTCCATCCGCTGGCCAGATCCCTTCGGCAATCAAGTCCTGCAGTCCCAGCTTCTCCCGGCCGCGCCAAAACACAGTCGCGGTATCGAGGGTCAACATTTCTTCAGCTTCCTCGCCATCGCCACCTTCCTTTGGGCCGCGACGGGCGAGGATTCTGCCACGGGTCCCCTGAATCTCGACCTCGCTCAAACGCCAGACTTTACCCGTGCGCAGGCAGTGGCTGGGCTCGTCTTCGAGGAGGATGGCGTGGTTCTCGGCGGGTCGCGAGTCGCGCGATTTCTCGATGACCGGCACCACCGAGATACTCGGGTCAGGCGGAAGATAAAAACGTCCGTGCAGCATGATGCCGAGCGGGATGTCCCTGAGATCCGCCGGTGCACCGTGGTAATGGACCATGCCGTAGGGCAGCAGAGCGAAGGGGTGCGGCGGGTTGCGGAAGAAGCGCTCCTCCCCCGGCACGCGCAAACTGCCGCGGCGGTTGGCATGATCGACAAAGACCAACTCACCGCGGTAGGTAGCCGCCTTTTCCAGGGGTGGGAACTTGCCCGGCTCGGGGCGGAAGACTTCGGCTTTGGTTTTTGTTTCTTTGTTCTTGGTGCTTGGTTTCTGGTCGGCAGCAGCCGCAGGAACGACCGCCGAACCACCAAGAACCGCCACCAAGGAAACGACCACGAACCACGAACGAGGAACCAAGAACTTCTTCATAGCGTGATCACCTTGTTGCTGTCGCCGAACGTGTCCGTTTCCACGCCCATGCGCTGGGCCATCATGGCGAGCAGGTTGCTCATGCGGGCGTCCGCGTTCACCGGTCGGCTGCAGATTTGGTAATGCGCGGTGCTGAGTGTGCCGTCGGGGCCGAGCGCGTAGCCCTTGAAGGCTGCGGCGTCTTTGTTGAAATCGAGGTGGCTGCCGTGCTTCAGCCCGAGCCCCGAGCCGCCGGCGAGCACCAGCGGCAGGTTGGCGTTGCCGTGGCTGTGGCCGTAACACATACCGCTGCCGAAGAGCGCCATCGTCGTGTCGAGCATCGGCTTGCCGTCGACGTCCTTGGTCTCCGCGAGGCGGCTGAGGAAGTAGCCGAACTGCTCGATGGCGAAGGTGTCGTATTGGGTCAGTTTTTCCATGTAAACCGGGTCGCCGCCGTGGTGGCTCAACTGATGGCGGGTCTGGTTGATGCCGATTTCCGGGATGGAAATGGCGTGCCCCTCGCCGCCCATGCTGAAGGTGGCCACGCGCGTCACATCGGTCTGGAAGGCGAGCACCATCAGGTCATAGACGGTGCGGAAATAGTCGCCGGCCTGGGTCTGCGGGATGTCGCGGTTGGTGCGGGCGCGGACGGCGTCGGCGATGTCTGGCAGCGGTGTGTCGAGCCAGGCGTCGGCCTGGCGGGTGCGGATCTCCGCCTCGCGGACGGAGGTCAGATACTGCTCCATGCGGCCTTTGTCGGCGGTCCCCAGCCTCTGCTCCAGCCGGCGCACTTCGGCAAGGTTGGCGTCGAGGACACTGCCCTGGGCGCGCAGGGAGCGGCGGCGGGCGGCCTTTCCTCCGGCGGGTTCACCAAACAGGGAGTCGAAGATCTCGCTGCAACGCCGCAGCGGCGGCAGGTTGACGCCGTCGGCGGTCCAGGCGAGCGAGTCCTGGTTGATGGCGATCTCCATGGAGGGGTAGCGGGTGTGCTGCCCGGTGACCTCGGCCATCTTCTGATCCACGGAGATGGTGTTGCGGTCCGAGGGGCCGAGCTTGCCGCCGGTCAGCCAGATCTTCATGCAGTTGTGGTGGTGGCCGAGGCCGCCCGGGTGGTGCATGCCGCTGATGGGCGTGATGACCTCGCGATGTTTCTCCAGTGGCTTCAGCGAGCGGGTGAACTCGTAGTCCTTGCCGGGCTTGAGAATCTGGTATTCGAGCGAATGGACGCCGTTGGCGAGGTAGATGAAGGCACTGCGCCGTGGCGTGACGGTGCGTTCCGCCGCGCGCAGCGGGATCATGCATTCCAGAAAAGGCAGCGAGATGACACTGCCGAGCGCCTTGAGAGCATGGCGGCGGTCGATGAGCCAGGATTGGGATAGGTAGTTCATGGTTCTTTGCTCCTTGTTCTTGATCAGCGTTTTTGAATGAGTTCGGAAAGGGCGACAGCGCGGACGATGTCTTTGAGGCCGGAGCCTTGGGTTTGCTTGACGATTTGATCGATGTCCGCCTGGTCGTCGTAGGTGAGCGGGCGGCGGAGGGCGTAGGTGCAGAGATGCTGGATGAAAGCGCGCTGGAAAGTCGCGGCATCCTTCAGGATCAGTTGCTTGAATTCATTGGCATCCTGAAACCGTCCCCCACGGGGCATCACGCCGGAGGCATCAACCACGGGATCCTTGCCCTTTCCCGTGGGCACACGCTCCTGGGTGCGCCACTGACCGATGGCGTCGTAGTTTTCCCAGGCAAAACCCAGAGGATCGATCCTCGCATGGCAGGCCGCGCAGTTGGCGTTCGTGGCATGCACTTGCAGGCGCTGACGGACCGTCACCTTGTCGCCTTCCGGCGGCACCGGTTCGATGGGATCGACGTTGGCGGGTGGGGGCGGCGGGGTTTTGTTGAAGATGGCCTCGCTGAGCCAGACGCCGCGATGGACGGGGCGGTGGCGGGTGCCGTCGGATGTCAGGCTGAGCACCGCGCCCATGGTGAGCAGGCCGCCGCGCTTGTCCTCGGGTTTGAGCGTGACACGCTCAAATCCGCCCGATTTTGGCTCGGGCAGGCCGTAGAAGTCGGTGAGACGGGCGTTGGCCACCGTCCAGTCGGAATCGATGAAGTCGGTGAGAGGCCGGTTCTTGGAAAACATCTCGCGGAAGAATTCGACGGGCTCGCGGCGCATGCTGGTCTCCAGCCAGCGGTCGTAGCTGGGGTAGAGTCCCTTGTCCGGCGGGAACATGCCGAGGCGGTGCAGTTGCAGCCATTGACGGGAGAAATCTTCGATGAAGCGGTCGATCTTGCTGTCGGTCAAGAGCCGGGCGATCTGCGCCTCCCGTCCGTTGCCGGTCAGGGTGCCGTTGCGGGCGGCAGCGAAGAGGCCCTCGTCGGGCATCGAGCTCCAGAGGAAGTAGGAAAGGCGTGAGGCCAGCTCCCAGTCGTTGAGGCGGTCGCGGACCTCCGGCTCACCCTCGACGAGGTAGAGAAAGTGCCGGGAGGTGAGCAGGCCCTTCAACGCGACCTGATAGGCGGCGGCCAGAGACTCGCCGGCCTCGCGCTGGGAACGGTAGGCGGCGAGATAGACATCCAACTCCTCCAGCCCGACCGGCCGACGCCAGGCGCGCTCGGCGAAGTGTTGCAAATGCTGGGCGATGACCTCGGGGGTGGCGTCATCGGGCGGCAGGACGCCTTTACGCGTGACTTTCTCTGCCTCAGTTTCCAACGGTCCTTCCCATTCGATCCAATCGAGCAGGACCAAGGAGAAAATGGAGTTCCCCTTGTCGTCGAACATCTGCGGGGCGACTGGATTGAGCAGGTGGTTCTCGCTGCTGTGGGTGAAGACGTAGTTGGGGCGGATGCCGATCGAGTAGGCGAAGGCCCCGCCGCTTCTTCCTGAATCAACACCTTTGTTGGCCACGATATCGAAGTGGAGTTCGGTCGGCATTTCCAAAAGCACCTCGAACTCATAGATCTGAGGCTCATCCTCTGGAGCAGTGATGTCAAACTCGACGAGGCCGTCGATGATGTTCGAGGAGGTTTTTCGGCCAATCCTCAAGTGCGCCAATTGACCGCCGGGCGGACGCAAACCGCTGGCCTGGAGGCGGAGGCGGTAGAGACCGCTCTGGGGCGCTTTGCCGAACCATTCCGGCGAGAGCGCGAGTGTGAGCTTTTCCCCCGGATGGTTCATGCCGGCGTGCAGCAGGTAGCGCAGCGTGCGCTTGATGCCGAAGCGGTCGAGCCATTCCTGTTGGTGCCGTCCTCCGCGGTAGCGCAGAAAGGTCGCATCTTTTTGGATCTTCTGCGTTTCCTTTGCCTGCGCGGAAAAGGCGCGGTCGAGCACGATCCCGGCGGCGCGGTAGTAGCGCTCCATGTGGGAGGGCGAGAGTGTCAACTCGGAGCCGATGCGTTCATAGCCATGCCAGAGGGAATCTTCATTGAGCTGCCCCG
>SLNO01000120.1 GCA_007132975.1 Balneolales bacterium | reverse complement strand
TAAACACATGAACCGAAGGTCGCGTAGCGCTATATTCATGATCGAAGCACTGACACACAGTCGTATGATCAAAATTGTCATGAATATTCTATCTGACCTCATAAATCAAAATTTTTAAACAGATGAAAATGATCGGCATCCGGCATGAGGACAAGTACGCACCGGAACGGCGCTCTCCGCTGGTGCCAGCCGACGTGCGCGAACTGACGGCAAGATATAACCTGCAGGTCAGGGTAGAAACCTCATCCAAACGCATCTTCACTCACGAGGAGTTTGAGGCGGCTGGTGCCATGGTGACCGATGACCTCGCCGGATGCGACATCATACTGGGAGTCAAGGAGATGCCTGTGGGTTATTTCCGGAAGGGCGTTGTGTATGTCTACTTCTCGCACGTGATAAAGGGGCAGGCGCAGAACATGTCCATGCTGCGCGATCTTGTGGATGCGGGCGCGACCCTGATCGACTACGAGCGGATCCTGGACGAAAAGGGCCGGCGGCTCATCTTCTTCGGACGCCATGCCGGTATTGCCGGGATGATCAACACGCTCTGGACCCTGGGGCGGCGTTTCAAGGCGCTCGGCATGTCCACCCCATTCGAAAAAGTGCGCCAGGCAGCGAGTTACGGCTCTTTGGAGGAGGCCAGATCGGATATTCGTGCGGCTGGTGAGGAGCTGCATGCCCGGGGACTGCCGGATGGTGCAGGCCCGCTGGTTTTTGCGGTGACAGGTGATGGCAATGTGGCGCAGGGGGCTCTGGAGATCATGGAGCTGCTGCCTGTTGTCAAAGTCCCTGCGGCCAGGCTGTCAGACGCGGATGTCCGCAAACAGTTCGACGATTCCGGAAGGGTCTATCTCGCCAACCTGGTTCCGGCCGATTACATGGTGCACCGGGAGGGCCGGGCGTTCGATCTCGATGACTATATCGCACATCCGGACAACTACGAATCGCGGTTTGAGCATTTCCTGGAACCGTTGGATGTACTGGTCAACGGCATTTACTGGGATGAGCGGTATCCGCGACTGGTCACGCGCCAGTGGCTGCGGGAGCGAAACGAGGCAAATGGACTCCGGCTCCGCGTAATCGGCGACATTACCTGCGATCCGGAGGGCTCGGTGGAGTGCACGGTAAAGGCCACGGGCATTGAGGATCCGGTGTTCGTGTACGATCCGGCCACCGGTGGCCACGCCATGGGGTTCGAGGGTCCGGGAGTGGCCGTAATGGCGGTGGACATCCTGCCAAGCGAACTTCCCCGCGAATCATCAGAGCATTTCAGCCGCCACCTTTCGCCGTGGATACCGACGCTGGCTTCTGCTGACTTCCGTGTATCTTTCGGGCAATTGCAGCTTCCGCCAGAGCTCAAAAGTGCTGTGATTGTGCATAACGGGCGCCTCACGCCAGACTATGCCTATCTGGAAAGGCATCTCGGTTTGCGATGAGTGAGGCATCTAGCTGAATGGCAGGATCAGCATTCCGGGCCCGTCGGGCTTCACGGTTCTAGCGGCCGGCTGATATGTTGCACATTTTCAGCGTCCGGCAGGTATGATGCATATGCTCAGCGTCCGGCCTGCCAGCCTGGTCCACGTACGAATCTGCCTGGCATGGCTCCTGTGTGTTCACCCTCACGCAGCACCGTGACCCCGTTGACCAGAACAAAACGGACACCGGTTGCATAATGGTGCGGATCGTCAAACGTGGCGTGATCACGGATCTCCGCAGGATCAAAAACCACCAGATCGGCATGGAACCCTTCTTTCAGCAGGCCGCGGTCCTGGTCGATGCCAAGGATGCGGGCCGGGAACGCCGTAAGCCGATGAACCGCATCCTCCAGTGAAACAAGCCCGAGGTCGCGCACATAATGTCCGAGAAGCCTGGCGAAATTGCCGTAGGCACGCGGATGCGGATTGCTGTTCAGGAAAACCCCCTCGGCGGCGATCGACCCGCCGTCGGAGCCGAACGTCATCCACGGAAGCTGCACCTGCCTTTCCACGTTCTCCTCGGACATCAGATGGTAGACGGAGCTGATGCCGGAGTTGTCTTCGGTGATGAGGTCCAGCACCGTTTCGGCCGGATCGGTGCCGCGCAATTCGGCGATCTCCGCCAGTGACCAGCCCACAAACCGCTGCAGTTCGTCGGAGCGGAACCCGACCAGCGTGATGTCATCGGGAGAGGAGACCATCTGGAAAAAGTTCTCCCAGTCGGGATCAGGACGCTCCATCTCGCGGATGATCTCTGCCCGAATCACCGGGTTCTCGAACCGCTCGATCATGGCCCGCCGTCCGCCTTCGCGTGCCCAGGGCGGCACCACGGCCGTCAGCTGGGTGGATGCGGCCGTGTACATGTACATGTTCGCGGTGACGTCGAGGCCGTCGCGCCGGGCCTGTTCCACACGCTCGATCACCTCATCGATCTTGTGCCAGTTCCCGGTTCCGGCCGCTTTGAGATGGTGGATGTGGGCGGCGATGCCGGTTGCTTCTGCAATCTGAAGCATCTCCTCAACGGCTTCAAGAAAACGGTCGCCTTCGCTGCGCAGGTGGGTGGCGTAGACGCCGCCGTACTCGGCGGCCGCGGCGGCCAGGGCTATGAGTTCGTCGGTGCCGGCGTACCATGCCGGAGCATAGATCAGTGCGGTGCCGAGTCCCATGGCGCCCTCCCGCATCGCCTCCCTTACAAGCTCTTGCATGCGCTCCAGTTCATCAGGGGCGGGTGATCGGTCTTCGTGGCCAAGAATATATATGCGCACGGTCGTGGCTCCCACAAAAGAGGCAACGTTTGTGGATACACCGCGCTCCTCAAGGTGTTCCAGATACTCGCCGAGAGTGCGCCATGCAACGTCATAGGTGATGTCACCCTGGTCGCGTTCGCGCTCAATGGCCATTTCTTCGCTGAGCGGCCCCATGGACCAGCCCTCGCCCATGACCTCAAGTGTGACGCCCTGCATGATATTGCTCATGGAGCGGCCGTCGTGCAGGAGCGGCACATTGGCCCAGCTCAGGATATTGATGAAACCGGGCGCCACGGCCAGGCCGCCGGCATCGATCATCTCCGGCGCCGAGAGGCCGTCCGGCAGCTCGCCGACATGGGTGATGCGGCCATCGCGGACGGCAACGCCTCCGGGGAATGGTGATCCGCCTCTGCCGTCATAGATAAGGCCGTTTGTAATGATGACATCATGCGTGTGACGGTCACATGACGGTAAAATGAATAGCAGGAAAGTCAGGATGGCCAAGGCGGTCAAGCCTCCAGGCACAGGCCGGAAATTGACGTGAAAAGAGTTCAGGAAAAACCGGAAGGTGCGGATGGCATTGGTATTCATAATGGTACAGGAAACTTTGGGGTAGATCGTCGACACAGGGCTCAAATATACCATGTTTATGATTTGAAAGGGACCCCAATTACCGGATCTGCCGGTCAAACCGTACAGGGTAGCCGGGATATGGATATTGACAGCATTTATCAGTTTGTAAAAAAAGTCAATGATCTACAAAAGTGTTTGTTTTAGCAAAGATTCTACTCATTTTAGGATAACACTTTGTTTCACCATCAACCCAAACGGAGAGGTGAATATGAGAATAGCTGCACTCTTTTTGCTCGTTGCGTTTCTGGTTTCAGGTTTTGTGTCCGTCCATGCCCAGGATGAAGACTACGCCACCAGGTTTAATCGTATTATCGAACACTACATGAATACCAAGGACGGTCTGGTCCACAACCGGGCCGATCTTGCATCGGCATGGGCGGAGCGACTCGAAACCTCACTTTCCACCGCCCCGAATCATATTTTCCCTGAGGATAAATTGCCCCTTTGGCAGGAGATTCGGGATGGCATGGTGCGTACTACCGGGAAGATCGTGGATTCTGAAACCTTGGGTCCGCAACGTGAGGCTCTGACAACACTTTCTGCTGATGTTAAAAGGTTTATTGAAGAATTCGGCAATCCCGGAGACAAGCTCTATGTGATGATATGCCGGCATTATGGTGATGAAGATTATTTCTGGCTGAGCCGTACAGGCCGGGTGGCCAATCCCTACTTCGGTCCTGAGCGGATGGATTGCGGAGAGGTCATCGGAGAGCTTTAGTCACCGCACAATACGTTACAAATCCACGGTAAGGCATCGCTGCTAATGGTGTGACGATCCCCGGTTGCAGGGGATGGACCGGCGTGCGCGCTTGGGGAGCTGTTGCATGGATGTACTGCCAGGAATCTGATGTCAATGTGTTTTAGCCAGGGACCCTATCTCACAGACAGCGGAGATCATCAGGTACGATATCTTTGAAATCGTCGATGACCATCTGGCAGTTGCCAAGCTCTTCGCGCGTGTGGGTGCCGGTTACCCCGACCACGCGGGCTCCAGCTCCGAGACCGGCGGCAACACCGGCAATTGAATCCTCGAAAACGACACAGCTTCCAGGGCTCAGGTCCAGGGCACGTGCCGCCTTAATGTAGATTTCAGGATGCGGCTTTCCTTCGGTTACATGGTCAGAGTGCAAAACAGCGTCAAAAAAATCTGCGATGCCCAGGCGATCCAGCACAAAAACGGCATTTTCACCTGGTGCCGAAGTGGCCAAAACCATAGGTATCGCATCACCCCTCAGCGCTTCCAGAAACCGGATCAAACCGGGAGTTGCGGCGGCGGCGGGGTCAAACACTTCTCGGAACAGCTCCTCTTTCTCATCGGCCATCCGCTCAATTTCATCTGCAGATTTGTCGGGGAACGCCATGGGTATCCACTCACTATTTTTACGTCCCGAAATGTTCTCCAGAAAGAAGTCATCACTGATCGAGGTGCCATGACCGGCGCAAAACTGTTTGATTACTCTCTTGTGGACGGGGTTGCTGTCCACCAGCACGCCATCCATGTCGAAAAGAATTCCTGATACGGTGTGTGGTCTCTGACTCATGACTGATGCAAAAAAAGTAACTTTTGAACGGTTCTGTTTTTATCTTGCGGGATCAAGGTAACAAAAAATTTATTTCTGGCGGTAACTGTCCCGCAGTTGTTTCTTGCGGCCATGACCCGCTTCTGATTTACACAACATCATTCCGCAGCAACTATTGCTGTCATCAAACAACCCTCACCGATGAACATGTTCAAAATATTACGTTCCAGATATTCCATGATCTGGTGGATCACATGCGTTGCCATATGGCTGCTGACGGTCGTTGCCGCCATGCCGGCACATGCCGAT
Source organism: Balneolales bacterium (assembly GCA_007132975.1). Taxonomy (GTDB): domain Bacteria; phylum Bacteroidota; class Rhodothermia; order Balneolales; family Natronogracilivirgulaceae; genus SKNL01. The sequence continues at coordinate 13,892 of SLNO01000120.1, read as the reverse complement.
GACCATACCCGCCTGCTGCGCTTCCCCGGCATCCACGAAAACCAGATCGTTTTCTCCTATGCGGGAAACCTGTACACCGTGCCGGTAAATGGCGGAACCGCCCGGCGCCTGACCAGCCACGAAGGCTATGAAATGTTCCCGCGCTACTCGCCTGACGGCCGCTGGATCGCTTTCACCGGACAGTACGACGGTAACACCGAAGTGTACCGGATACCGGCCGGCGGCGGGGAACCCGAACGCATGACCTGGACCCCCACACTGGGCCGCGACGATGTGGCCGACCGAATGGGACCCAACAACATCGTCATGGGGTGGACCCCCGACGGATCACAGGTGCTGTTCCGCTCCCGCAAGCGTGAATTCAACTCCTTCAAGGGACACCTCTACCTGACCCATCCCGAAGGCGATATCGCCGAAAAGCTGCCGCTCCCGCGGGGGGGATTCGCCTCCTACTCCCCGGATGGCAGCAAACTGGCCTACAACCGCATTTTCCGCGAATTCCGCACCTGGAAAAGATATCGCGGGGGCATGGCCGATGATATCTGGATCTACGACTTTGAAACAAAGGAGACTGTCCGTATCACCGATACCCCGGCCCAGGACATCATCCCCATGTGGCACGGGGATCGTATCTACTTCCTGTCAGATCGTGAAGAAAGCGGCCGGATGAACCTCTACGTCCATGATCTGCAATCGGATGAAACCCGCAAGCTGACAAATTTCAGCGAATTCGACGTTAAATTCCCGTCCATCGGGCAACGGCATATCGTTTTTGAGAACGGCGGATACATCTACCGCTTCAGCCTGGCCACCGAGGAATACCAGCGGGTGCCGATCCGTGTGCGTGACGACCGGCTCACCGGCCGTGGCGGACTCACCGACGCCACCGGGTTCATTCATTCCTACGACGTTGCCCCAGACGGCAATCGTGCGCTGTTCGGAGCCCGCGGCGACGTTTTCACCGTGCCGGCGCGCAGCGGCATCACCCGCAACCTCACCCGTACCCCCGGTGTGCACGACCGCAATCCGGTCTGGTCTCCCGACGGCCGCTACATCGCTTTTATCTCTGACAAAAGCGGCGAGGACGAGATCTATATCGTCCCGCAGGACGGCTCCGGCGAAGCGCGCCAGGTCACGACCGATGCCGATACCTATAAATACCGGGTCGTCTGGTCGCCTGACAGCAAGAAAATCCTTTGGTCCGATAAAAAGCTGAGATTGAACATGGTGGATGTGGCCAGCGGCGATACCACGATCGTGCGCCAGGCCAAGGCCTGGGAAATGTCGCAGTATACCTGGTCGCCGGACAGCCGCTGGATCGCCTACACGCTGCCCGAAGTGGAGACCTTGCAGCGCATCTGGCTCTATTCGGTAGAGAGCGGCGAGCACTTCAAGGTGACCGACGGCTGGTACTCGGCCGGACATCCCGAGTTCAGCCGCGACGGCAAGTACCTCTTTTTCGTATCCAACCGGGACTTCAACCCGATCTACAGCCAGACCGAGTGGAACCATGCCTACGCCGACATGCAGCGCATCTATTTCGTGACGCTGCGCCAGGACCTGAAGTCCCCCTTCAAGCCGAAAAATGACGAAGTGAAGATCAATGAAGAGGAAGAAGGGGAGGATGGCAACGATTACGATCCCTCTGAACGGATCCGCATCGACACCGAGGGGCTCTCGCGGCGCATCATCGACCTGCCGGTTTCCGCCTCGACGTACGGCAACCTGCAGTCGGCCGGCTCCCGCATCTACTACCAGCGCAATGGCATGGCCGACCGCCAGACGATGCTGCTCTACTACGACATAGAGAACGAGAAGGAGCAGACCATCGGCGCATACAACAGTTACCGCATCACCGCTGACGGAAAGAAGATGATGCTGGTGCGCGGCAGCACCTACGCCATCGTGGACCTGCCCTCCCAGGAAGCTGAGCCCGATCCCGCACTCGACCTTTCCAACATGAAAGTACGGCTGGACCGCACCGAGGAGTGGGTGCAGATTTTCAACGAAAGCTGGCGCCAGATGCGCGATTTCCTCTATGCACCCAACATGCACGGGGTGGACTGGGAAGCCGTGAGGGAGACCTACCGTCCGCTCGTGGACCATGTAGCCCACCGCAACGACCTAACCTACGTCATCGGCGAGATGATCGGTGAACTCAACGTCGGCCACGCTTACGTCGGCGGAGGCGACCGCCCGGAGCCCGATCGCATACAGATGGGCCGGCTGGGCGCCGAACTGTCCCGCCACACCGACAGCGGATTCTACCGTATCGACCGTATCCTGGAGGGGGAGAACTGGGTGGATTCACGCCGCTCGCCGCTCACGGAAGTGGGTGTAGGGGTGGCCGAGGGGATGTACATCGTCCGGGTCAACGGACATCCGACCTCCGCCATGGCAAACATTTACGAGTCCCTTGTGGACAAGGCCGGCAAGCCGGTGGTGTTGAGCGTGAATGACACGCCGGCATTATCCGGTGCCAGGGATGTGGTGGTGACACCGATTCCCGACGAGGCGGACCTGTACTACTACAATTGGGTGCAGGAGAACATCCGCAAGGTTGCGGAGGCTTCTGACGGACGCGTCGGTTACATCCACATCCCGGATATGGGACCGGGCGGCCTCAACGAATTCGTCAAGCACTTCTATCCGCAGCTCCGCAAGCATGCGCTGATCATCGACGTGCGTGGCAACGGGGGTGGAAACGTGTCCCCCATGATAATCGAGCGTCTGCGCCGCGAACTGGCCATGATTGACAAGGCGCGCAACGCCGTGCCCACGCCCGATCCTTCGGCCATGATGCTGGGTCCCATGGTGACCCTGATCGATCCGTTCTCGGCATCTGACGGCGACCTGTTCCCCTACCGCTTCCGCAAGCACGGCCTGGGCAAGCTGATCGGCCAGCGCACGTGGGGCGGGGTTGTTGGCATCCGCCAGTCGCTGCCGTTTGTGGATGGCGGTTTCCTGAACCGCCCGGAGTTCGCTTCCTACGACACCGAAGGCACGGAATGGATCATTGAAGGCCACGGCGTGGAGCCGGACATCCCGGTCGACAACGATCCGGCCAAAGAGTTTGCCGGTATCGACGAGCAGCTGAACGCCGCCGTAGAGCACCTGCTGGAACTGCTTGAGGAGATGGATGTGAGCCTGCCTGAACCGCCGGATTATCCGGTAAGATGACCTTGCCTGCTCCATGAAATGTCCATGACCGGGCAATATCCCCGACACACAAGAGTATGATTAAAAACGTCATGGACATTCTATCTGACATTATGAATCCAACATTTTAAACAGATGAATCAAGCAAAATGCCGCTGGTCAAATGGTTGCGGCCGTTGAAAAAAACATGAAAAAGCACCGGATTGTAAGGGTTCGGTGCTTTTTTTTTACCTCTTTTTCACTGTCTATGCTTCTTATTGGGGGACAGTGACTTAAGGCCTATCTGCTGAACGGGAGATGCACGGTTCCAGGCCTGCGGGAAAAAAAAGTTGACTAGTCAATGGAACGCGAGAGTCCATTTTCTCCTTTTGCATGTTACTTACAGACAACAACACGACGACAAACAACCAATCAACAACCAAATACCGCAATCATGAAATACATGAAATCCATCCTACCCCTGTTTGCACTTGCATTCGCATTGACGCTTACGGCATGTGATGACGACTCATCGACGGGAGCCGACATGCAGGATCCCAGTATCACTGAAATCGCTGCATTGAATGCACAGTTCTCCACGCTTGTTGGCGCCTTGCAAGCAACCGGCCTAGATGCCGTACTTGACGGAGAAGGCGACTTCACCGTATTTGCACCTACCGATGAAGCGTTTGCAGCTCTTCCCGAAGGAACACTTGCTTCACTCTCCGACGAGCAGCTTGAAGCTATCCTTCTTTACCACGTACTTGGCGCCGGTGTCATGTCCGGCCAACTGGACACACAGCAAGCTGTTGAGACACTCAATGGCGAAGAGATCTTCATTGTCGCTGACAACAGCGGCGTGGTAGTAAACGGCAGTGCAAGCGTTACCTCAGCAGATATCGAGGCGCGTAATGGCGTGATCCACGTAATCGATGCCGTGATTCTCCCGGACGCGTACGGAACCATCGTTGACAATGCGAGCAAGCGTTACTTCCTTTCCGCCCTCGTAGATGCCGTAGTACAGGCTGACCTGGTGGATGCCCTCCTTGGAGATGGTCCCTTCACCGTCTTTGCCCCTACCAACGAGGCATTCGCTGCCATCTCTGATGTAGCAGCCGGACTGACTGTGGAAGAGCTGACCGACGTGCTTCTCTACCACGTGATCCAAGGTGAAGTGCTCTCTTCGGATCTGCAGCCCACCCAGCAGGTAACTGCCCTCAACGGCGATGCACTCACTATTGAGGTATCCGGCGGCGCAGCCTCCATCAACGGATCTTCAGGCATCATCAATGTCGACATCCAGGGTACCAATGGCGTGATCCATGTCATCGACGAAGTGTTGCTTCCTCCCGCAAACTGAGTGTCTGCGCTAATGTCGTAATCACTTAGATTGCTCTCAGGGCCATGGTTGGGTTTCCAGCCATGGCTTTTTTTTTGCGCCCGGCAGGGCGTATCCACTTGATCCCAGATAACTTTACATCCAAACCCTACTGGTTGCCGAAACGGAAGGCAAGCTCTCCGTCCTTCTCGGAGAGGGTGACGCTGCCGCCCTGCTGAAGCTTGCCGAACAGCATCTCATCCACCAGACGGTCCTTGATGGACTCCTGTATGACGCGAGCCATGGGACGAGCCCCGAATGCGGGATCATACCCCTTGTCCGCCAGCCAGTCCACTGCTTTTTTTGTCATGTGGATGCGGATGTTCTTGCCCTTAAGCTGTTGTTCCAGCTCACGGATGAATTTGTATACAATGCTTTCGACAACAGTTCGATCCAGATGCCGGAAGATGACGATATCATCCAGGCGGTTGCGGAATTCCGGGCTGAAATGCTTTTCGATGGCCTTTTTCGGTTCACCTCCAAGTTTTGACGCGCCCTCGCCACCGAAACCGATTTTCGAGCTGCTCATTTCTCGCGAGCCAACATTCGAGGTCATGATGAGCAGCACATTCCGGAAGTCGGCCTTGCGCCCGGAGTTGTCGGTGGCTGTGGCGTAATCCATTATCTGGAGCAGGATGTTGAAAATGTCCGGATGCGCCTTCTCGATTTCGTCAAGGAGCAGCACCGAATTGGGCTGGCGCCGTATGGCATCGGTCAACAGACCGCCCTGTTCGAACCCGACGTAGCCGGCCGGGGCGCCTATAAGCCGTGAGACCGTGTGCTTCTCCATGTACTCGCTCATGTCGAACCGTATCAGCGGAATGCCCAGCTGCTCGGCCGCCTGCCGGCACAATTCGGTCTTGCCCACGCCGGTGGGGCCGGAGAACAGGAAAGATCCGATTGGACGGGTTTCATTTCCAAGGCCGGCCCGGCTTCGCTTCACGGCCGCAACCAGTACCTTGACAGCCTGTTCCTGGCCATACACATGGCGGTTCAGCTCCGATTCAAGGTCACGCAGGCTCTCTTTCTCGCTGCCAGCCAGCTGGTGTACCGGCACCCGGGCCATTTTGGAGACCAAGGCCTCAATATCACGGGTGCCCACCTGCTTGCGTTTATCCGCCCGCAGGGACACCTGCGAACACGCCTCATCGATCACATCGATCGCCTTGTCGGGCAGGCGCCGCTCGGTCAGATACTTGGCGGCCAGGCGAGCAGCCGATTCCAGGGCGGCATATGTGATCTTCAGCCCATGAAAATCCTCGTAAACCCCTTTCAATCCCTTGAGGATATTTACGGTGGTTGCCACATCCGGCTCATCCACTTCAATTTTCTGGAAGCGGCGAGAGAGGGCACGGTCTTTTTCAAACAGGTTTTTGTACTCTTCAAACGTGGTGGCTCCGATGCAGCGGATCCTGCCGTCGGCCAGCAGCGGCTTGAGCATGTTTGAGGCATCCAGCGTGCTTGATCCCGCCGCGCCCGCACCGATTATGGTGTGGATCTCATCAATGAAGAGGATGACGTTTTTACGCTTTTGCAGCGCCTTGAGCACGCCCTTGAGGCGGGCCTCAAAATCGCCCCGGAATTTGGTGCCGGCAAGAAGTGATCCAAGGTCTAGCGCGTAGATCCGGAAGTCGCGGATCCGCTCGGGAACCTCGCCGGCTACGATTTTCTGCGCCAGTCCTTGCGTTATGGCGGTCTTGCCCACGCCCGGATCGCCGACATAGATTGGGTTGTTCTTTTGACGGCGGCAAAGGATCTCGATGCTTCGGCCGATTTCCATGTCGCGGCCAATGATCTGGTCAAAATCGCCTTTACGGGCCCTGGCCGTCCACTCCTCGGTATACAGCGCAAGAAGATCGGTCTTTTTTTTCCCCGAAGCGGCCTGGCGTCCGGCCGCAGGTCCGGTCCGTGATCCTGGCGACGTCTCCCCGTGCGGCTTACCGGGCCTGGAATGGTATCGTCTGCCACCGTCTCCGGGTTCGTCCGGTATCCCGAAAATATCCTCCCGCTCATCGGGGCCGGCCTGTGGATTGTCATCGTCGTCAGAAAAGGAATCCTCAAATGCATCGGACTGATCCTCGTCATCGTGTGTGTCAGGGTCGAACTCTTCATCCCATTCGAAGTCATCACCTGGGTCATCACGCTCCCTGCCGGCACTGTCACCGGCATCATCCTCATCATCCTCCGGCTGTTCAAAGCCAGGCTTGGCAATGCGGTGTGCCACATAATTGAGCACATCCAGCCGGGTCACATCCTGTTTTTCAAGAAAGTAGACGGCATAGCTCTCTTCCTCGGCAAACATGGAGACAAGCAGGTCACCCACATCCACCTTGTCCTGTTCGGCCGACTGGCTGTGGATGAGTGTGCGCTGCACCGTGCGGCGGAAAGCCAGGGTGTGGAGCGGTTCGGCGGATTTCTCACGCCGGGCGGGGATGTGGCGGTAGTGATCCTCGATGTCCGCCTCCAGCGCTTCCAGGTCAGCGCCACTGCTCCGCAGTATCCTCGCACCGGTCTGATCCTGGAAGATGGCGTGGAGCATGTGCTCAAGAGTGATCATCTCATGACCGAGATGTGTGGCTATGAGGAAGCTGTTCCGGAGTATCTGGTCCAGTGCCTTGGTGATCATGGGCTTGGGTGTGTTGCGGGATGGTGGTTACGCTTTTTCCATGGTGCAGCGCAGCGGGAAACCGGCCTTTTTGCTGCTTTGGGTGACCATGTCCACTTTGGTTTCGGCGATGTCCCGTGGAAACACTCCGCATATGCCCGAGCCTTTCCGGTGGACATCCGAGGTTATGCTGACCGCTTCGGGTACGGATTTGCCAAAAATGCCGGTAAGCACGCTTACGACGAAATCGAAGGTGGTGTAGTCATCGTTGATCAGGATGACCTTGTAAAGCGACGGCTCATTCAGTCCGGGCTTCTTCCTGGTTTTGGTTGCCGACTGTTTTTCGTATGCAACTTCAGACATGATAAGCTGTGACTTTGTTCTTATATTCCGACATATCCTCAACGCCTGGGTGTCCTGTAAAATTATCAGTTAGGTGTTCACGTTGCAATAGTGAAACCTCTGCTATTAGATGCTTATTCTATCCGGGCCGAATTGGGTTATTTCGGGAATGCCATCCGATTGGTTAGTGTCTCGTTTGTGCAATGAAGATATTAGTAGAACGAAATGATCAGAATGTATGAGTGAATCTGAAAAACCGTCAAAAATATTCAATCTTGATTTTGAGGTCAAAGGCCCGGTCCGAAAAGGTCTTTTGCATGTTGCCCGGAAACCTCTTGAACGACTGCTATCATTTAACGGCCTGAATGACCTTTACAATGAAGCGCTTCATTACCAGACCGACCAGGCTTTCTACGACAAGCTGCTCGACCGGATGAACGTAACCTACCATATCTCGGAAAGGGATATGGGCCGCATACCGAAAGAGGGACGGGTCATTGTGGTTGCCAACCATCCGTTCGGGGGACTTGAGGGGATCATTCTTGCATCCATCCTGCGTTCGGCAAGGGATGATTCCAAAATACTTGCCAACTATCTTCTGGAGTGCATCCCCGAGCTCAGGGAAGTTTTCTTTTTTGTGGATCCGTTTGGCGGAGGCGCTTCGGCCCGGGCCAATCTCGCCTCCATGAAAAAATCCATGCAATGGCTGCGCGACGGCCATATGCTCGGGATATTTCCCGCCGGTGAAGTGGCCCATCTCTCCCTGAGCAAGCGGAAAGTGGTTGAATCGGAATGGGCCGAATCGGTAGCCACGCTGATCCGGAAGACAGAATCGCCGGTACTGCCGATTTTTTTTGACGGTAAAAACAGGTCATTTTTCCAACTGATGGGCCTGATCCACCCGCGCCTGCGAACCGCCATGCTCCCAAGGGAGCTGATCAACAAGAAAGACAGGGAGTTTGATATCTGTATCGGAAAAGTGATCGGCTTCAACAAGCTGAAATCCTTTGAAAGTGACCAGGAACTGATCAGTTACCTTCGCCAGCGTACCTTCATGCTGCAAAACCGCAGCGGTGAAGATGACGATTCAAAGGATGCGCCCGCTGTGATCAATGTAACAGGGGAGGCAATGGAACCCATTGTGGATCCGGTTCCGCCAGAACTGATAGAGAAGGAGATTACCGCGCTCCCGCCTTCACAGAAGCTTCTGGAAAGCAATGAGTTCGATGTCTACCATGCCGTCAAGAAGCAGATCCCCCAATTGCTGCACGAAATAGGCCGCCTGCGCGAAGTGACGTTCCGGGGCACCCATGAAGGAACCGGAAAATCGATTGATCTGGACCATTTTGACGAGTACTACGTCCACCTGTTTGTGTGGAACCGGGAAAAGAAGGAGATAGTTGGCGCCTACCGTATCGGCCGCACCGACAACATCATCAAGCGGCACGGCAAGAAGGGCCTTTACACCACCACGCTCTTCAATATCAAAAGCACCCTCTTCGACCAGATCAGCCCAGCCCTCGAAATGGGCCGGTCATTCGTGCGACCCGAGTATCAGCGCAGTTTTGCACCGCTGCTTCTGCTGTGGAAAGGAATTGGCCACTATGCCGTGAAATACCCGAAATACAAGGTACTTTTTGGTCCGGTCAGCATCAGCAGCGAATACCACTCCATGTCGCGCCACCTTATGGTGACCTTCCTGAAACTGCACAACTATCTGCCGGACATGGCACGTATGGTTAAGCCCAAAAGGCCCTATCGCGGCAAACGCGTCAAGGGAATGGATCCCAAAAACCGGACCATGATCCGGAGCCTGGAGGATGTTTCAGAACTCATATCAGAATTCGAAAGTGATAACAAGGGGGTCCCTATCCTGCTCAAACAGTATCTTAAGCTGGGTGGAAAGCTGATGGGATTCAACGTGGATCCTGATTTCAGCGATGTGCTTGACGGACTGATCCTGGTGGATTTGACCAAAACCGATCCCAACATCCTCAGAAGGTATATGGGGGATGAGGGCCTTGCCAGTTTCAAGGCATATCACAGCAAGGAGAAACAGGAGGAGGTAGCGATCTGAGGCATTGGAACCGCAACAGATCCCGGATGTGAGAATCGGTCTGTGTGTGCGGATGTGCTTCAGGGCAGGTTCACCTCCGGGTCAGGCTGCCGGGTAAACTCCTCCATGAACGGAAAGACAGGGGCCATGGGATCGCCATGGAACTCAAAGTAAAGCCTTCCGTCCCTGCGCGGAAAAGTGATCCGGAACAGGCCCTCAACCCCATCCACAAAATCATTGAAAGCGGCACTGGTACGGCTGAAGGTGAGCGAACCGTGCGTTATGTAAGCCTGCTGTCCGGGCTGCAGGCCTACCACGGCGTCCAGTTTTGCATCGAAGGGGTCCGTCGACAAAACCGTGTTGCTGATGCGCAGTGTGTCGTTTTCGTTTATCCAGCTGGCCCTGAGGGAGCGGACGGGCAGCTCGTTTTCAGGCAGGCCGAACATGCCCAAAAACATACCGTACTGTTGGATGAGGGCGCTGGAAGGGTACCAGCGGACGTTGCCGAGGTAAAAGGAGGTTTCACCCGGCAGCAGCAGCAGGTGGGAGTCCGGGTGGAGACCATCACGGGAAATACGGCTGGTGACAGACAGGGTATCCATATTGAAGCTACCCAGTTTCTGCGGCAGGGGCAGCCGGTTCAGCTCTCGCGTAGATGCCCGCAGCATGTAGCTTGCATGCCAGGAACCGGGATCCCATGGCCAGCCCGGTTCGTCATAGATGAATTCACCGTTCGTGCGAAGGTAAAGATCGGTCGCGGTTATGCGAAGGGAGTTGAGTGTTGCCGTCTTCTGGTCGGCCTTGTAACGTATCTGCAGGGCCACCTGATCCAGGTAATCGGGGAAAAGGTATCCGGAAAAGACAGGAAGGGCCGCCAGTTGTTCCGGGATTTCCTCATGGAACGCGATATCGTCCAGACTGATACTGATTCGGTGGTTCTGGCTGGGTGGATGTGGGCTGTCGGCAAGCTGAAGAAGCTCGTCCATGCGTCCATTGTAAAGAAACAGCGCCCTCCGCACCTTTATGCTCTCTCCAAACAGCCACTGAAACCCATCGTCTTCATCCAGTGCACGGATACGGGAGCCATCAGGCGCATCGTAGATTTCAAGGTTTTCGGCACGAATGCGGAAGGAGCGAATTTGGGCCATGGGGTCTTGAGAACCCTTTCGCAGAACCCGCCAGAGGTCGGCATGGGTCAGTGAACCGGTAATCTGATTGATATCGACGGCCCGGCCCTGTTGTTTGAAAGAGAGGTCCCGTATGGTAAGCGACCCGAGCGCAGGATTAACGGAAATCCTCTCATAGCTGTAGTACGTCCCGTCATGGACGCTGGCGATCTGGTCGAACTGACCTGTAACAAGGGTTGCGAGGTAACGCCCCGCAGCCCAATTGAGAAAGATCAGGATAGCCGCAAAAAGAAGCAGAGAGATGATCAGCTTGGTTCTCATACTCAGACCGTCAGGCCATTGAGGTTTAAAGGTACGAACCCGTATCCTTGTTTATTTGTGTGGAAACCGCATTCTGGCCATCTCAAACGAGATTCAGGATGTCACCCGTTCCACAATTTCATCACTGTTTACCTGCGATTCCTCGCTTTTTACCATATCCCGAAGGGTGAACAGATTGTCCTGCAGCTCCTGTTCCCCGACTATCACAGCAAACCGGGCCTGCTGACGGTTCGCATCTTTCATCTGCGCTTTCAGCGAGCGGCCGGAGTAGTCCATAGTACAAACGAGCCCGCTATTTCGCAACTCCGGCATTTTTTGGAGCGCCCACCGGGCTGCTTCTTCGCCTCGCGTCACGAAGTAGACATCCGGACCCGCGGGTTTGGCCAGCGTTATGCCGAGTGCTTCGCAGGCGATCATCAGTCGTTCCATGCCGCAGGCGAAGCCGACAGCAGGCGTGGATGGACCTCCGACCTCTTCAATGAGCAGGTCGTAGCGTCCGCCGCCGCCCAGGGCGTCCTGTGAGCCGAGATCGGGGCTGGTGAGTTCAAATGCGGTTTCCGTGTAGTAGTCGAGTCCGCGCACAAGAAAAGGATCCACCTCGTAGGCAATGTCCATCTGGTCAAGCAGCTCGCGCACCGAGGCGAAATGACTCCGGGACGTATCGCTCAGATAATCGGTTATCTTCGGGGCGCCGGACTTGAGCGGCTGGTCCTGTTCCTCTTTTGAATCAAGGATTCGCATGGGATTGGTCTCCAGACGGTTGCGCGATATGTCACTGAGCTGGGCGGAGAGCGGTTTGAAGTAATCGTACAGCGCTTTCCGGTAGGCATCGCGTGATGCGGGATCGCCGACCGAGTTGAGCTTTAGCGCGGTGTTCCGGATGCCTATCTGCCTGTAGATGGCGGTCATGAAGGCGATGATCTCGACGTCGGCAATGGCGCCGGAGGCTCCGATGAGCTCCGCGCCGAACTGGTGGAACTGGCGCTGTCGTCCCTTTTGTGGTCTTTCCGCACGGAAAAAGGGACCGATGTAATACAGGCGCTGTGTGCCGCCGCGTTGCGCGAGGTGGTGCTGCACGAAGGCGCGGGCGACAGGCGCGGTACCCTCAGGCCTGAGCACATAGTGGTCGTCACCGCGGTCAAAGGTGAACATCTCCTTGCTTACGATGTCGGTCAGCTGTCCCACCCCCCTGGCAATGAGTTCGGTCTGCTCCATCACGGGCGTGCGGATCTCCTGGAAATGAAACCGGCGGGCCGTTTCATGGATCAGCGATTCCAGTGCCTGCCACTGCTCAACCTCACCGGGCAGCAGATCGGTCATTCCATGGTGCGTGCTGAAGGTGGTTTTACTCATTCGGAAGTTTCAGAATTGATTCAGGGTGAGGGTGCTGCCGAAAATGATACGTGAAGTGCTACCTGCAAAAATTCACACGGAGTTTTTTTCCTGCAAGAGCTCATACGGCTCCACGAACGGCTCAAAGATAAGACAATCAGGGCACAAATCCTTTGGTTGCAGCGGGATTTGCACGTTCCCGGACGTGTATGAGAGCCAGCCGGGCGTTTCAGCCGTATTACCTGCGCAATACAACCCGCAACAGTTGGCGGATGAAGTTCTGGAGGTCCTCGGAAAGATTCAGCAGAAAAAGTCCGGTGAGTATCACTGCAAGTGCCACCGTGGAACGCACCGCCAGATCCGCTATCCAAAAGGGTATCTCAGGGAATCCCCATGCAATAAGCAAGGCAATTATAAGTACCGAGGCGCCCGTCAGATTTTTTTTGCTGAAGGGATGCATGCCCAGACGGAACTGGACATAGATGGCGTATGTGGCATTGTGGATGAACACCGATATGGCAGTAGCCATTGCGGCACCGGTAATCCCGAACAGTGGGATAAAAACAAGGTTGGTGACAACAGTGAGCAGGATCAGCAGCAGCGTGGCATACAGGTCAAACCGGTACCATTCGGAAGTGCGGATGATCGAAGCATTCAGTCCTGCCGTCATATCTATCATTTTGGACAGTCCAATAAACAGAAATACATAAACGCCGGCACGGTACTCTTCAGGCAGGAATTGGTAGATATGGTGCAGGTTGACACCGATGATGATGAACACAATACCGCCCACCAGCATCTGGTTGATGGAGCTTTTGGTGTAGATCTCGGATATGGTGGCCATGTCCTTCTTGTACTGCGCCTCCGCGATCATCGGCTGTGAGATTTTCAAGAGTGCTTTGGCCGGGACTTTGATCATGGTGGCCAGATACAAGCTTACGGCATAAACGGCCGTCTCAGCCAGGTTGGTCATGCCGCCGACCATCAGCAGGTCAATATTGCCGAGTGTGAGGGCTGTAACGCTTCCCAGGAAGGCATAGGCGGCGTATTCCCCCATGGCCTTTATGCGTGGACGCGTTAGGTTGCTGAAATCCGGGATGATGAAAAGCTGCCTTTTAAAACCGATGTAGAGCAGCATGAGTACGGTCTGCAGGCCGAAGGTGCCTACGAACATCCACATGAAAAGGCCAAAAGGGATCCACCCGAAAAAATAAATGAGTACCACGGCTGTCTGGAACAGGCGCAGAAGGATATCCTGGAAGAAAGTGGCAACAACTGTGTCAAACAGAGAGCGGATGTAGCTTTCGAGGATGTGGAAATAGAGGATGAAGAAGAGCAGCGGGAAGAGAAGCGTGTAATAGTCGCCGAAGAGAGCGCTGTCATCTTCGTAAAACCGGATCAGAGGCGACTGGAATATCCACCCGAGCAGGCTCAGGACCAGGAAGCCGGCCAATGGAATGGATGCAGCCAGAAAAAGGAAGCCGTAGTGGCGGCGGTCGGGATTGCGGAACAGAGGAAAGAAGCGCAAGGTCACGTTGCCCATTCCCAGGCTGGCCACCTGCGCCCCGATCATACCTATGGAGATCATTACCC
>SLNO01000078.1 GCA_007132975.1 Balneolales bacterium | reverse complement strand
GGGTGATCGGAATCAATCTCACAGGTACCTACAAGGTCACAAAGGCGTTTGTCCCTGATATGATTGAAAGAGAGCAGGGAAAAATCATCAATATCGGCTCCATGCAGAGCGAGCTGGGAAGGGCAACCATTGCACCCTATGCGGCATCAAAAGGCGGGGTGAAGATGCTCACACGGGGAATGGCGGCGGATTGGGCAAAATACAACATTCAAGTCAATGGTATCGGGCCAGGGTATTTCAAAACCGACCTCACAAAACCGCTCTATGAAAACCCGGAATTTGATGCCTGGTTGTGCAACCGGACCCCCAGCAACAGGTGGGGCGAGACCGAGGAGTTGCTTGGCGCCCTCTTGTTTTTATCCTCCAGGGCAAGCAGTTATGTGAACGGGCAGATGATTTACGTCGACGGCGGCTTGCTTGCATCGGTGTGAATTGAGTGGAAAGCGGGAATCATGTCATATGGATATCATCCCATCTGACTAATAAAGACAGCAATTGATCGAATCAGAAACCATATAAGAATGCGCGACAAGTCACATCCCTCTCAATGGAAATACGAAAGCCCGGAAGAAAGTGGTTGGCATGAAGTCATCACCCCGGATAACTCAGCCTGTAAACTGACCTGGGTATACCGGTTGAACCTTCCCAAAGGCAAGACCCATCAGGTGATCAAGCCCGACATGGAACTGAATGGTGCCGTTGTTGCCGGCAAGGTAGTGCTTCTATATGGAAGCAACGAATATGAGCTGGACAAATGCGATTCATTCTTCCTGCCAGGTGGTGATAAAGTGCAGATAAAAGCACATCAGGACTCTGTACTGTTTTTCGGTGGAAGCCTGAACGAAGGCAAAGGACATTTCTTTACCAGGAAGTATGATCTTTCCCTGCCTCCGGGCGACATCCACCAGATACATGGGCAACCACCCTACAAGAGAGAAGTATTCATGACGCTTGCGCAACAGGATGAGGCATCCAGGCTGATTTGTGGCATAACGGTTGGTGAGGAAGGGAAGTGGACTAGCTGGCCGCCGCACCAGCACACAAAAGACCTGGAAGAGGTATACTGCTTTTTCGACATTCCGGGGCCCCGGGCCGCATTCCATTATTCAAGCAGAAAAGCAGGTGAGTTTGAGCATATCCATGCCGTTTCTACGGGAGATTGTGTGGTCATACCGGAAGGATACCATCCCACCTGTGGCATGCCCGGAGTGAAAAGCACCTATTTCTGGATCATGGCGGCACACCATCCCGATAGCCGCAGGTACGACCTTGCAGTCAACGACCCCCATTTTGGATAACCGAAACAATCTAAGCACGTCATCATGAAGCAATCTTTGATTACAACTGCAGTTGTATTGTTACTATACAGTTTCGCCTATTCGCAGGTGCAATACGAGATACGCAATTATTCGATAGATTTTTCGGGTGAGGGAATCGAATTTGTCAATTACTGGAACGGTACCGGTTTTACACCGGGGGATCTTCTGTTCCGAAAGGACATGCAATTGACACTGGATTACCAGGCAGCTATTCCCAATCAAGGAATGAGATATGTCAGGCCTCACTGGCTGCTGAATCTCGTGACGGTCCGCAATCCCGGATCGGATCAGGCGGATTTTGATTTTGACAGGCTTTTCGAAGCACTGGACGAGTTTATCTCCAGAGGTATGAAACCCGTTTTTGAGGTCATGGGTTTTCCGTTACTTGCTGACAAGGCAACTGCAGTTGAATACGATGACTTCGCCCAGGGCATACAGGACGACGGAAGTCAGTGGGTACCAGATTTTGAGAAGAGGGAAGAATATCTCCTCTGGTATGATTTTGTATATGAACTTGTCACGGAACTGGAAAATCGATATGGCAGGGAAGAGTTGGAAAGCTGGTACTTTGAATGTTTCAATGAACCGGATATGCCCGAGTGGTTCTGGAACCAGGGTATTCCGGCCTTATTGAATTATTGGGATGCAACCAGTGAAGCCATAAAAGCGGTAAACGAAAACTACGTGTTTGGTGGTCCTGGCACGGCCCTGATACTTTCGGATGAATTCAAAGCGGTAATAGAACACACGTATAACGGAATTAATGCGATAACCGGGGAACAGGGATCTGTTATCGATTTTATATCCGTCCATAATAAAAACCTGCCCTATGACATGGTTGAAAGTGAACTGGAGGCATTCGATTTCATACGCGAGCACTATCCGGGTTTTCAGGATATCAGTTTCTGGAATAACGAGGCCGATCCTACCTGGGGATGGATAAGACCTTTCTGGTGGCGGCCCAGACCCTGGTATGCCGGGTTCATTGTTCAGTCTGTGGATGTTCACAATCGATTAATTTTTGATGCCGTTGATATCAATTATGGAAAATTGATTAATGACAAGGGATTTCTTGGGGATTGGTATACGCGCACAGCTCTTGCGCGTTTCTCCAACAAGCGTAATCAGGATCGTTTCTGGCTCATCAAGAAGCCGGTCCACAATGCCATGTCCCTGCTCGCACACATGCCTGGAAGACGCTATCAAATCGAAGGATATGAATCGAAGCGTGAACTCACCACGGTTATACCGACCAGAAAGGAAAATGGTCAGATTGTACTGCTGGTTTCGAATATGCCCGAATTTGGCCCGGTACGGTCAGGGGCCGACTCTGACCATGTGATTACACCGGAACAGAAAAGGCTGCACGACTCGGCAGGCGCGGTGGTCAATCTGACAGTGGAACATACGGGGATACGAAACCCGGTTTTTTCTCACATCCGAATCGATGATATCCATGCCAATCCCTACAGGGCCTGGATCGATGTAGGAAAGCCGGAAAAACTGGACCGTGAGCTTTACGAACTCCTTGCCGGACATATGGAACCCGTAATTGTGAACAGGAAAAAGTCCCTGGAGAATAACCGGCTGAATCTGATGATGACTCCCTCTTCGGTGAGTATGATCGTGATTTCAGAGGCGGAAGACAGATCTGGTTCCAGTCGACAAAAGCCGCGTGTTTTACATGCGTCTCGTTACGAGGGATATAACGGAGAACGCAAGGAGTTTGTCAGATGGGAGCAGACCACGGATGATGTTGTAGCATATAATGTGTATGCCTCGCATGATGGTAACAAGTACACACGGATAAACAGCACACCGGTTTTTGACCTTGGTTTTTTACATGTTGTACCAGATGACATTGACGAGGTTTCGTACCGCGTCAGCATTGTGGAGTTGTGACAAAAACCGGAAAAGCTTTGAAACACTAATTACTGGATGTAGTCGAATTTTACTAAGCAAACGAGCTAAAAAGGCAAAACTATGCTGTTAGAACAAAAAAGTGTTTGCGCTTCAGTGGCGGGATCGGGATGGGGTGTCTGTACGATGTTGGCATCGGCCGGATTTATGTCATTGGGAATGATTGCACAAGGCTGTGACGGTCCTGGTGACAAGGAAAGTGGAGCTGCGGGGGAAAGACCACCAAATTTTGTATTCATCCTGACCGATGATCTTGGGTACGGTGATATCGGCGTGTATGGGGCTGAGGATATTTCGACACCGAACATAAACGGAATGGCGGAAAATGGTATTCTCTTTACGGATTTTTATGCAACCTCATCGGTTTGCAGCCCGTCCAGGGCATCCCTTCTGACAGGCCGTTTTCCCCAGAGAATGGGGTTGAACTCCGTCTTTTTCCCGGAAAGCCTGACCGGCATGCCTACAAATGAACTTACAAAAGCGCAGCTGCTTGCCGAAGCAGGTTACACATCTGCCATTGTCGGTAAGTGGCACCTCGGGCACATGCATCCATACTTGCCTCTACAGCGAGGATTCGATGAATATTTTGGCATGCCCTACAGCAATGACATGGCCAGTGCGGTATACATCAGGGGTAACGAAGTGGTGGAACATTTCGTAGACCAGCGACACACAACACGCAAGTTTACGGAGGAGGCCCTTGACTTTATTGAGCGAAATGCGGATCGACCTTTTTATTTGCTGCTCTCCCATATCATGCCCCATGTTCCACTTTATGCTTCCGATGATTTCCTTGGTACATCCGAGCGTGGACTCTACGGAGATGTTGTACAGGAACTTGACTGGAGCGTCGGGCAGGTACTAAAAAAACTCGAAACCGAGGATTTGCTCCAAAATACGCTTGTGGTTTTTACCAGTGACAATGGTCCATGGCTTGTTATGCGTGATCACGGAGGGTCAGCCGGGCACTTGCGAGAGGGTAAATTCTACACATTTGAAGGTGGCATGAGGGTGCCGACGGTAGCTATGTGGCCGGGAACAATACCAGCGGGCAGTGTCTACGAGGGCATGGCTAATATGATGGACTGGTTCCCTACTTTCGCCCATCTGGCCGGCACTGTGATACCAGATAGTGTGGTGATCGACGGAGAGAATATTTTGCCGGTACTTCTTGACAAGGGGAGTCGAAAGGGTAACGATTTTCTGTTTATGGAGCACGAAGAGCTTCAGGGATACCGCTATGAAAACTGGAAAATAAAGCTGGAATATGATGGATTCCCGGGTGCATGGTATCGACACAGGGTGGATCCGCATCCTTTGCTGTTGATCGATCTTGATGCGGATCCGTCAGAAAGAAAAAACCTGGCCGAATATTATCCAGATCGCGTTGATCGAATGCTGGAAAAAATGGACAGCGCATACCGGGCTATTGGACCATTTCCACCATCCATCACAACAATTGTGTATCCCGACGAATCGCACCTGGAGTATCTCCGCGAAGAGTATGGCGAAGATTTCTATCTGATGAATGATTGAAGATGGTCAGTTCTTTCAACGGACTCTGCAATACTATTTCACCAGTTTCATGGTATGGGACTGTACTTGTCCATCCGACTGGAGAACAATGATATACAGCCCGCTGGCCACACTGGTACCACTGAATTCCACAAAATGGGGGCCCTGTTCCCTGACCCCATTCACTAGAGTGGCCACTCGTCTGCCCAGCAAATTATAAACAGTGAGCCTGACGTGGGCTGCCTCAGGCATATCAAACCGGATATTGGTCCGGCTGTTGAATGGATTGGGATAATTGGGATACAGGGTAAGGTCATCGGAAACCCTGCCGGTGCGGCTGTATTCTCCCGGGGCATCGTATTGCCCGGCAAACGGGTGTGCCAGTGCATCTGCTGCTTGATTTTTTAGCTGATTCGTTGTTGTACCCCAACTGTAGACGAAGCCGATACGGACTTCTGACTGTGGGTACAACGTAAACGGACCGACACTGCTTACGGTGGAAACTCTCTCAGCCTGCAGGGCGGCATGCGAGGTTCCGGCAGTGAGCGCAAGATGCTTCTCGGCATCCGTGAATCCGTCAAAGTGCGGGTCCGCCAGGTCATACGCAATGCCAAATGAGAGACTGTCTGACCTGCTTGATGCCCTCTCAAGGGTCATGTCCGATTCGTTGTCAATGGCCAAAGCGCTTGAAACGCCACCGAAAGCGGCTAGTCCAACAAAAGGCGCGCTGTTCTGATGGCTTACATACATGAGATTGATATCATCATCAAAATTGGTTTGATACTCTCCGGCGTCACTCGAATCCCAGTTGTTGAAGAGGCCGAAATAAAGATCTTTCCAGATGGTATTGCCGGGATTGCTAATGCGATAGGTCAGGAAAACTGATT
>SLNO01000074.1 GCA_007132975.1 Balneolales bacterium | reverse complement strand
CCGGATGCGTTCGCATTGCCTTCCCCTGTCCTTTTTCCATTGTCGCCGCTGCCTTCGCTCATAATCTGCCTTCAGTCAGTTTCTGGATGGTTTCTCACGATCATCAAGTATACCCTTCCCGACGCTTTTTTGAAAATGGTACGATGGCAAGCCAACGGTTCTGCCCGGTTGCCTTTCACCATACGACTTTACAAATCGCTTTTGGACAACCAGTTTCATCCAGTGACCGCACCAAACCGGTACACAATGCCCACCATCAGCGCAATCGCAACCGGATAAATGACCCACACCGGCACCCCCGCTACCGCCGAGGCGATCAGCGCCACAACACTGATGCCACCCACCACCAGCGCGTACGGCAGCTGCGTGTTCACATGCGCAACATGGTCGCACCGGCTGGCCAGCGAACTCAAAATGGTGGTGTCCGAGATCGGCGAGCAGTGGTCCCCCCAGACCGCTCCCGCCAGCACCGCGCTCACACTGGCATAAATCAGTGTATGGGTGGATGCGGGATCCAGCCCTGCGGCAACGCTAAGCGACCATGTGAGCGGCAGTATCAGAGGCATCAGTATGCCCATCGTGCCCCAGCTGGATCCCGTCGCAAAACTTGTTACGGCCGACAGCACGAATATCAGCACCGGGATCCAGTCGGGACTCAGGAACCCTTCCAGCAACGAAACCAGATATCCGGCGGTATCCAGTTCCATGGTCACCATGCCCAGCGACCATGCCAGCACCAGGATCAGCAGCCCCTCGAACATGACGTTCATCCCGCGGAACATACCCTTCAACATCTCGTCGACCGGAAGAAGGCGCCCTGCAAGCGTCATTAATCCGGCCAGGAACAGCGCGAACACCGAACCCCAGACCAGCGCGGCGTACGAATCGGCGGAACCAACGATCTCTTGCAGAGTTTCACCGTCGCCTGTGATCCAGAGTCCGGCCAGTGTCACAGTAAGCAACGCCAGGATCGGCACCATGGCATAGATCCAATGGGCCGATTGGGCCGCTCCGTCCATGCCCTCACCACCCCCACCTGCGCCGCCCCGACCATCTGCGACAACTTCACCGCCTGTGGCACCCTCGCCGCCGGAATCACCCTGGCCACCGGTGCCTGATTCCGACCCGCCGCCAGCGCCATCCTCCTCACCGGTAACAGCCGATTCATCATCACCCGACCAGGCCTGCTCCTCGGCGCGGCGCATCGCACCGAAATCCCGTCCGCTGATGGCGATGATCAGCACAAATATGATGGCCAGGAATGCGTAGAAATTGTACGGGAGCGAGTTCAGGAAGATCAGGTAAGCCGATTCGCTGTAACCGTCGATGGCCGATTCCGCCTCGCGGATGTAGCCCATCATGGCGCCGATCCAGGTGGATATCAGGGCGACGATCGCCACCGGTGCGGCGGTCGAATCCACCAGATAAGCCAGTTTGGCCCGTGATATTCGGAACCGGTCGGTGAGTGGGCGCATGGTGCTGCCGACGATCATTGTATTGGCAAAGTCGTCGAAGAAAATGACATAACCGAGTCCGACCGTGGTCACCTGTGCCCGGCGCCGGGATGTGATCCAGCCGGTGATGGCTCTCACCACCCCGCGCGTGCCGCCGTTCGCCCCGATGATGCCCACCATGCCACCGATCAGCAGGGTGAAGATCAGGATGCTGACATGGTCCGGGTCGGCAACGGAAGGTACCACATAATCGGTTGCAGCCGTAAAGAAGCTGGTGAAGACCGCTCCGAACCCGGCTCCGGAAGCCAGCCAGGCCCCCATCCACACACCAATGAACAGTGCCAGCAGCACCTGGCGGAACAGCAGCGCAATAGCAATGGCCGCAAGCGGCGGCAGGATGCTTACCCAGCTCACCGAGAATCCGTTAGCAATGGCTTCAAACGGCTCGTCCGGCATATGTTTGCCGGTGTCATGGAACTGGTTATCATGTTGCTTTGACGTGGCATCCCAGTGCCTTTCAGCTCCGTGGATTGTCCCGGTGTCCCGGTCTTTCGCATTATCAAGTGACGGTTGATTTTGCCAATCTGAATCAGCTCCCCATTGCGAATCAGCATCCCAATGCGTTGCGGGCAGCTGGTCATCGCAGTCTTCAGCGGCAACGGCTCCGGCATCTGACTCATTCCCGTCCGGCACCATTTCCCCGCAGGGTATTACCGCCAGCGTATCTGAATCTGCCCAGTCGGACCCGCTTTCTGCTGCCGCAATCCGCTCTGCACCGGACCACGCCGTACCAGCCCATGCCAAACCCGTGCTTGCGACACACAACCCTGCCAGCAGCATGACAATGGCAATAGAAATGGTATGCGAAATACGCGGAAAGCCCATATGCTTGGTAATATTGGTGTTTGCCCGAACGTCCACCTATGACGATAGCATTTTTTCAGCTTCTTCGTACCCTTTTTTTATCAGATCACTGATCTGGTCTGTATCCACCTTGTCAAAATCGGAAAGATCCGGTTTGATCATGACATCCACATCCTCAAGATACGGCTTGCTGATGTTGGTGATCATGAATTCGAAGGTGTTCAGGAGCACCTCGATGATGTGTTCGGGGCGTTTCGCTGCGGCGCTCACCGTGAGCTGCACGGCAATGATATGGTCTGCGCCCATATCCACAAGCGGGGTGACCGGCACATTTTCGACGATCCCACCATCCACAAGCAGGCGGCCGTCGATCTCTATCGGCTTGAAGATTCCCGGTATGCAGGTGCTTGCCCGTACCGCAGCAGCCAGGTTGCCCTTTTCAAGGATCACCTTCTCACCTGAGGCAATATCGGTGGCAATGACGCGCAGGGGTATTTTCGCATCTTCGATGTTCTTGTCGCCGATCTGCTCGGTGAGCAGCTTGCCAATTTTCTCGTTGCTCATGAGGCCGAATTTTGACAGTGAGACCTCGGAAATATCCAGCCAGCGGAGGTCGCGTGTCAACTTCTCGATCTCATCCGTATCCACGCCGAAGGCATAAAGCCCACCGATGAAGGCGCCGATGCTGGTCCCGGATACACAGTCGATCTTGATGTTTTTCTCTTTGAGCACCTTGAGCACGCCGACGTGTACCGCGCCGAGAACTGCTCCACCCCCGAGTCCCAGACCCGTCTTTTTCTCTTTTTTGTGGAAAAATTTCATGAGTATACCCCCCGAAGTCAGCTAAGAATTGTTGTTTGATAGAATATCACATAAACCACTTTATGGCATTGATGGCCATATATTTAATTCGAATACCCCTTCATGCCGGACAACTGCCGATACCGGTTATAAATCGCTACCGGTCAGAGTTCCATTCAGGGTGTCAATATGGTCATGCGGAAATTCGTGCCATGGCCGCATCCAGCCGGCGCAGCACCTCGTCGCGCCCGAGCAGTTCCATGGTTTCAAACAGGTCGGGACCCGATCCCGCACCGGTGACGGCCACGCGGAGCGGCATCATCAGCTTGCCGAACCCCACTCCTTCCGCTTCCACGATCTCCGTGAGGATGCGCT
Source organism: Balneolales bacterium (assembly GCA_007132975.1). Lineage (GTDB taxonomy): Bacteria > Bacteroidota > Rhodothermia > Balneolales > Natronogracilivirgulaceae > SKNL01. The sequence goes on along the minus strand of SLNO01000074.1, from coordinate 2,200 downwards.
TCAGCTCGTCTGCACGGAATGTGTCGCCATCGAGATCGATAATACGCCGACGGTAGCCGGCTACCCGCTCTGGCGTATCCTCTTTCCAGCCCTTTTTGACGGCTTTTTCGTCGTACTGCTCCGGCGCGACAAAGAAAAACGCTCCGGCTTCCGGAAACTCTGTCAGGCGGGAGACGCGCTCCTTGAGCAGGCGCACTACGCCCGAGAGATAGTCCGTATCCGCCGCCCACACCTGCGCCTCTTCCGGCAGCGCACCGGTCCCTGGAATCCCCCGCTCCCGTACCAGCTCTCCCAGTTCGGCCGCCAGTTCGCGATCACTGCGGCTGCGCATGTAGTGCTCGTTGAACCAAAGCAGCTTCTTGAAGTCGAATATCGCCCCGCTCTTGCCCACACGTTCGATCGTGAACTCGCGGACCATCTCCTCCAGGGTGAGCAGCTCGCGGTCATCACCGGGACTCCATCCCAGCAACGCCAGGAAATTGACCACTGCATCCCGTTCGTAGCGATCCCTGCGGTAATCCCGCACATTGACAGGAATGCCCTCCTCTTCGGCCTTGCGCTTGGAGAGCTTGCCGCCGCTCGGCGACATGATCAGCGGCAAATGCGCCATAACGGGCGGCTCCCACCCCAGAAAGCGGTAGAGCAGGATGTGTTTTGGGGCCGAACTGAGCCACTCCTCGCCGCGGATGACGTGGGTGATCTCCATTTCGTGATCGTCCACCACGTTGGCAAGATGGTATGTGGGCATGCCGTCGGCCTTGAGAAGCACCTGGTCGTCGATGCCGTCGGTCTCGAACGAGACAGGTCCGCGCACCATATCCTCAAACTGCACGGTCTCACCGGCCGGCACCTTGAGCCGCACCACGTATTCGGCCCCATCCTCCAGAAGTCCCTGCAGCTCCTGCTCGCTGAGCGTCAGGCTGTTGCGCATCTGCATGCGCGTCTGGGAGTCGTATTTGGGATTGGGGTTTTCGGGGGTGCGAAGGCGCTCGCGCATGTGCTCGATCTCCTCGACGGTGTCGTAGGCGTAATAGGCGTGTCCGGCCTCCACAAGCTGACGGGCATACATGGCGTAACGGTCGCGGCGTTGGCTCTGGTGGTAGGGTCCGAACGTCCCTTTGAACGCAGGGCCCCCATCCTCCCGGCCGTTGCCAGCGCGGCCGTTGTCCGCACTCTTTGAATCCTCCCCGGATCCGGGTTCATAATCAATGCGGGATATGTTTTTCGCCTCTCCACCGGTCGCCTCGGCACCGGAAGTTTTCTCGTCCGTGCTGATTACGACCGGACCCTCATCGGGATGCAATCCGGCCCACGCCAGGCTCTCCAGGATGTCCTGCTCGGCTTCCGGCACATACCGCGCACGGTCGGTGTCCTCAATGCGCAGCACGAACGCACCCCCGTGGCGGCGTGCAAAAAGGTAGTTGTACAGGGCGGTGCGCAGGCCGCCGATATGCAGCAGGCCTGTTGGTGAGGGGGCGAATCGGACTCGGACGTTGGAACTCATTATGCGTGTGTTTTGGTACTTTCGGGATATCATGTTTCAGTCGGACGCACTGTGCAAGGTTGCGGATTTCTGCCCGTCGATCGCGAGCACAGGCCAAAGTCGCAGCCGGAGGCGCATCCAGCCCAAAAATCCGAAGAATCCGGTTAAAAAACATTGAAAACTTACTGTCAGCTCACGCACATACCGTATCCATCCACAAGAAAACGATCAAAGCACCAATGAATGCCATGCGCAAAACGTGTATACTGTGCCACGGCATGAACTCAGTGCCATATCGGGCCGCACCGCGCGTACCGCCCGAAGTCATTCCTCCCGAACAGTGAAGGCCATGACAAAACCAACGCCAAAATCAGACATCGCCCAAGCCACATCCGACTCTGTCGCCGCGCTCCTGCTGCCCGGCTACTCCCCGGACCTGGCATGGATGGCGCGCGCCCTGAATGCCGGCAGGGTGATCCTGGACGATCTGCACCCGTTTTCCCGCAAAAGCAAGGTACATCGCACCAAAATCCGCACCCCGGACGGACACCAGTGGCTTACCATCCCCTTCGTGCAGGAGGACCGCCGCAAGCCGATCCGGCAGGTGCGCATCGATGACCGGCGGCCATGGCTGCGGCACCACCTCCATGCGCTCGAATTCAACTACCGCAACAGCCTCTTCTTCGATTTCTACGAACCCGAGATCCGGGCAGACCT
>SLNO01000056.1 GCA_007132975.1 Balneolales bacterium | reverse complement strand
CGACCGGCTCACTTTTAATGACGGTGCCCAACTTGCTGGCACACTGAATATTTCTGTCTCAGACGGCTACGAAGTTGAAGATGGGGATGAATTTTCGTTGATCATCTGTAATCAGGGCTGTGACGGTACGTTTGAAAATACGTTGATTACACCGGAAACATCTGAGCTTGAAATCTTCTATCTGCAGAATACGGTGGTTGCCAGGTTGGGTGAGGCTGCCCCTGTTGATCCTCTGCCGGGCTGTATCTGGACCGGTGAGGGCAGCGGCAACTCATGGCATACCGCAGCCAACTGGATCTGCAACGGAGAGGAAGCTGTGCCGGCACCAGGCGATTCCGTGCGAATAGCAACCGCCTCGCCCGTAACGATCGACATCTCGCAGGATGTGGAGATGTTCTATCTCGAACTTGGCGATGATTCGGTAAACGATATCGTAACCACCCTGCGGAACACGGTTGACGATGTACGCATTACCGTTGGCGACGGAGGCACGGTTGTCCGGCGAACCGGAAATTTCCTGCTCGGACAGCGGGGTATATCCGGAGGTGTCTTCTTTCAACAAGCCCTGAGAGGTAATCTGGATTCCCCCGCCGGTATTACCATTCTTGGACGCCTATGGATGGCTAATGCCACCATTACAGGCGACATTCTGGTGGGACGGGAGACGCCGGATCTGAGCAGGGGCTACATACAGTTGCGGGCAACAAACACACTCGAAGGAACCCTCGACGCCGCAGATGCTTTTATTGAACCTGTTATCGGACTCTTCAATACCTATTTTTCCGAGTCTGGCCCGCTTCTGAAAATTACCGAGGGCGATCTGATTATCGGGGAAATGAGCTCCGTTCAAACATTTTATGACAACGGATCACTCGGCTCGACTGTAGTCTTTGAGCTGGACAATGGCACGATTGAAAACTACGGGCTGATTTCTCATTCGGGATTCGGCACCCAAACTACGCAATACCTGTCTGTTATTAACGGACCGCTGCACAATTACGGTGAACTCAGGGTGCGGACAGATCGAGCTCAGGGTTATGAATTACGAGGGGCACCGGGTACCGAACATATCAATTCAGGTACCATTCTGGCCGGGGTGGATACCGGTGGCGACATTGTGCAAAATGGAGCCGGCTTTGTTGTAAGCGAAGGCAGAACGCTGAGAAACACCGGGGAAATCCATATCCACCCATTGCGACAGGCATCGGGAACGGTCGACAACACCGAAGGGGGTACTGTCAGGGATAGAAAGGCTGTGACCGGACCCGGCCTGTTCGTTCTGGGTTTTGCGGGCAACCAGCAGGTAGCTGTCGACATAACAGAGACTGCATCCATCGATTCGCTGTCGATGGTCTGGTATGGGGAAGATCACCCGGCAGCGGAGTTGGGCCCCAATCTCACAGGCAGCGGTGCCTGGTGGGATCTCGCGGCTACCGACAGCGAGCTGAATCCGGCATCCGGGTCGATGTCGCTTACACTGCCCCGCCTCAGGCAAGGCGATCCCGAAGCCTGCCGGTACGTGCCCGATCCTGCCGGCTGGGAATGTTTGCCCGGTACAGTAACCCCGAATAGCATAACGGTTGATGGCCTCAGCACCTTGTCGGAATGGGCACTTGCTTACGAGCCTGTAACCACACTACTCCCGCCGGTGGCCGTCAACGATACGCTGTATGTAGCTACCGGCGATTTCATCGAGGCCGATCTGCTGCGTAACGACTCCGACCCCCAGGGCGAGCCAATCACCATTACAGCGCTCGACAACGATGGCACCCTGGGCAACGTGACCATTGTCGATGAGGGCGCCTGGGTACGCTACCAAGCGCCCGGCGAATTTAACGGCACCGACCGGTTCCTGTACACCATCCGCAACGAGTCAGGCGAGACCTCCGAGGCTGAAGTCACCGTATTTGTGCAGCCCGGCCTCAGCGCCGACCGCCATACCATCGCCCTGTACAAGTTTGAGGAAGAGAATACGGCCCTTGTTCGTGATTACTCCGGAAGCGGAAACGAGGCCACCGGTATCGGCACCTCGGCTGCCGATAGCCCCTTCGGCACTGGCCGCTATATGGATGGCATCAGCGATTACATTAATATGGATGTTACCCGGCAGGCGCTTCAGGGCGCTACCGAGTGGACAATCGAGTTTACGGCCGCTGCCGTCGACAGCTTTACGGGGCCGCCGGCCATGATCAACCACTCCTGCGGGAACGGCTGGGTGTTGATGAGAAGGCCAGGAAACATCGCCTACGGGGTAAAAACCACGGCACAGGGTTCGTGCTTCTGGCAGGATGGCGGCTTTCAAAGTGCCCCCGCTCCCCGCATGGACACGCGCTGGCACCACTACGTGCTCACCTGGAAGAGCGGCGAGGCCCTGAGGGTTTATCAGGATGGTGAAATATTGGTGGATGTGCCTACCGCAGGCATCTTCCAAATCACGCAAGTATTTCCCAATACTGCCAATATAGGCCGCAACGATTCCGGGACGGGCTCATTTCAGGAAGGTTTTGTGGATGAAGTCCGCGTGTCGAATATCGCAAGGTCGCCCGAAGAGGTGCAGCGAACCTTCCTCCTCCTGAACAGGTACCTGAACCTGGAGACCAACCTGCCCCCGGTGGCCATCAACGATACCGTATCGACTGCATTCGAGACCCCGGTCGACATCGATGTGCTGGCGAATGACACCGACCCCCAGGGGCAGGCACTCGCAATCGTCGCCCTCACGCAGCCCGGTAACGGATCCGCCGAAATTGTGACCAATGACGAAGTCATTGAAGGCAGTGATGGCATCCTCTCAAACCATCAGTTCATCCGGTACACTCCCGACACCGGCTTCTCCGGGCTGGATACCTTCATCTATGTGATAGAAAACGAGGCCGGTCTGACCGATACCGCATCAGTCTTTGTGACGGTCGAGGAGCCGATTGTTACCCCATTACCCCCGGTGGCTGTCAACGATACCCTATCGACTGCGTTCGAGACCCCGGTCGACATTGATGTGCTGGCCAACGACAGCGATCCGCAGGAACAGGTGCTGACCATCATCGCCCTGACACAGCCCGAAAATGGAACGTCTGAAATCCTCGAGGATGGAGATGGCACAGGCGAAGGTGATCGCATCCTCTCAAATCATCAATCCATCCGGTACTCGCCGAACACCGGTTTCTCAGGCCTTGATACCTTCACCTATGTGATAGAAAACGTGGCCGGACTCACCGACACCGCCACAGTGTCTGTGACCGTTGAGGAGCCGGACCCGGTGAACAATCCCCCTGTTGCAGTAAACGATACCGTGAGCACCCTGCTGAATCTCTCAGTTGTCATCGATGTGCTGGCCAATGATTTTGATCCTGATGGCGATACCCTCAAAATTCTCGGTTTCGAGAGCCCGGCCGAGGCTGGAGGCAGCGTAACCGAAGCAAGCGGCGAGCGGCTTCGCTACAATCCGCCATCAGGGTTCACGGGCACCGACCGTTTCCGGTACAGCATTACCGACGGGCGCGGCGGCGTGGATACGGCCATGGTATACATCGAGGTCTACCCTGTCCGGTTCGAGATCACGGCATCCGGTTCACCCGGTACCCGTGCACAGGCACTTGATGAAGATGGATCCATTGCCGGCAACCGGATATCCACGGAGGGCGTGAGCAACGGTTTTTACCTGCAGGGCGAAACTGAGGTGGTCTTCCAGACAGGTAACACCGGCTCGCAGATTTATGGCATATCGGGCGGAGTTATGGCCGGGTTTGTGAAAACCAATGATACGACCGGCGTTGCGTACCTGTTCAACCCCGATGGCACGATCAGGCCAATCGGCACCCTGGGTGGCGGGGTGAGCATCGGCTACGGCATCAATGCATCACAAACAGTTACGGGCATGTCGATTGATTCGCTCGGGCGAGTCAGGGCTTTCCGCTACGCCAATGGTGTGATGGAGGATGCCGGTCCAGCCGGATTCGACCACAGTACCGGATTTGGTATCAACAATACCGGTGAGATTGCCGGCGTGGTGATCAGTCAGACCGGCATGCAGCGGGCATTGTTTGCCGATCAGGTGAGCACCGATCTGAACAGCAGGGCCTACGCCATAAACGAAGACGGTTTCGCGGCGGGCAGCATCTTATCTGGCAACCGGCTGAGAGCGGTTTACTGGACCAGCAGTGGCGAAGCCGTTTTGCTCGATTCGGAATCCGAGCCTTTCGCGGAGGCGTACGGCATAAACCTTAACGGCTGGGTGGTGGGCAGCCTTGGGAACCTTCACCTAAACGAGAACAGCCTTACTGGTGGCGAATCGGTATCAGGTATTCCGGACGAAACCACGGAGGCGGCGCCCTCGCAAACCGGCAGTATGGCTCATCGGTTCGGCGGTCGCTCCATGCTTCCCGACTCAAGGCTGATTTCCCGTGCCCTGGCCGTTTCCAAACAGGGCAGTGCAGCGACCGCGAGCCTGACCGATGAGCTCCGGGCCGTGATCTGGATCGACAATACGCTGTTCGAACTGAACGAACTGATCGATCCGACCTCCGGCTGGACCCTGTTGGAGGCCGTCGCGGTAAACAGCTCCGGGCAGATTGCCGGTACTGGTATCCACCAGGGTATCTTCAGGGCATTCCTGCTTACACCGGTTGACGAGGAGCCTCCATTCACGGCCGATGTTTCCGAAAGCATGACCGGCATAGGTGAACTCTATATCGACCTGGGCCATCTGAACGGACCGGGGGTCAGAGTGGTGCATATTACCCACCCGGAGCGCGGCAGGGTTGAGATCACCGGTGATACGGAGGTCCGCTACGTACCGCAGCCGGGTTTCACCGGCACCGACCGATTCCGCTACACACTCAGCTCAGGCAGGTCGGTGAGCCATGGCACCATCACTGTATCAGTAGATGCCCGCATCGAACTGCCCGACCGGATGGTGCTGACGCAGAACTACCCTAACCCGTTCAACCCCGGCACGGTGATCCCCTTCGTGCTGCCCGAATCGATGGAGGTCCGCCTTGACATCTACGACATACTCGGACGCAGGATCATCGAGGTGTTCAACGGAAGCCTGGAGGCGGGCGAGCATCATGTTACGGTAGATGCATCGCGCCTGGCCAGCGGTACTTACATCTACCGGCTGAGCAGTGAAACCGGGGTCATTACCAAAAAGATGACGCTGATTAAATAGGATGCTAAGAATGAAGCTGAACAGGATGAACATGATTGTGAGGATAAAAAGTATGATGAGAATGAACAGCGTGATTATAAAGATCAGAGGGCGTCTATTCAGGCGGTACGATTCCGGGCAACTTACAGCAGGAAAGCAAAAGTGCTGTACCAAGCTTGCTGCTCCGATGCCTGTGCCGGGGCCCTTGATGGTTGCCATCCCCGCCTTGTGCCTGCTTATGATAATACCAGGTTGTGCGTTCGGGCAGTCGAGTCCGCTCAATCTAACCGGGGGCATCTCAATGTCGGGACGGGCCTATCAGGCAAGCGGGATCGACGGCCGGCGGGCACCGCTTTCAGCGAATACCAATGCCAACCTGCAGTTCAATCTGTTCGGCCTGCAATCGGGCCTCAACCTGACCTACACCACCGAGGAGTCGCGCCTCCGCCAATCGGTGAACCGGCTCAGCTTTGACATGGGCTGGAGCTGGGGGCGTGTATCGGCCGGCGACGTATCACCCGACCTGGGCCGCTATGCCCTGCAGGGCAGTACGGTGCGCGGAGGCTACGTGGAGGCGAACCATAGCAACGTATTTGCGGCGTTCACCGCCGGCCAGAGCAAAAAGGCAGTCGGTTTCAGCGAGGATGCACCCTTCAGGCCCGCATCCTTCCAGCGGATGATGTACGCGGGCAGGGTGGGTTATGGCGACCAGCGGGCCACCTTTTTTGCCCTGGGCGGCATGTACGGACGTGATGTGGCCGGATCGATCGATGCCCCGGGAACCGCCACCCCGGCCGATAACCTGGTGCTCACTTTCGAGGGCGGCCTGCATCTGTTTGAACGCATGCTGCAACTGAAGGGCCAGCTGTCATCATCGGCGCTGAACCGCGACATCCGCAACCCCGCCAGCGATGATCCTGCCATACCCGGGTATATGTCGGCCTTTATCCGTGCCCGCGAGGGCAGTTCGCACAACATGGCCGGCGAGGGGGAAGTGCGCTTCCAGATCCCCTCATTCTCGTTGGTCACGCGGTACTCGAGGATCCAGCCGGGGTACGAATCACTCGGAGTGCAGAACATCATGAACGACCAGGAGAACGTGTCGGTACAGCCAGCGTTCAACCTTTTCAACCAGCGGCTGATGGTGAGCATGGACATGCAATACAGCCGCAACAATCTCGACAATCAGCTTCAATCGACGCTTAGCCGAAACAAGGTAGGACTTAACATCACGGGCCGCATCTCAGAAGGCCTGATGGTTACCGGGTCCTACAACCGCATGGGCAACCTGAACAAGCCGGCGACGGACTTTTCCGATCCGGCCGCCCTGCAGCTCGACTTCCTGATGCAGACCCTTATGCTCACACCCACGCTTATGATCAACGGCGGAGGGCTCTCGCATGCGGTCACGCTCTCTGGGGCATACCAGTTTTCCAACGACCGCAGCCTTGCCGTGCGCCAGGGACTTCGGCGCGGCCGCGATCTGGATGTGTACATGGCCACGTTCAGCTATATGCTGCGCTTCCCATCAGGATTTTCGGTGAATACTACTGGCAATTGGGTTCAGAGCGACGCCCCCGGAACCAGTAATACCACCCTGGGTGCGAACGCCGGAACTGTGTTCACCTTCCTGGAAAACAGGCTGAACATGAACGTGAATGTGGGCTGGTCGGAAAACACAAGCGAATTCGCGCTTGCGGGCATATCCACTGTGAGGAAAACACAGCAACTGATAGGTACCCTTGGGGCCAACTACCGCCTTACCGGCAAAACAAGCCTGCGCCTGCAGACCCGTGCCATGAGCAACCGCCAGATCGACGGGGTGGGTCCGGCCTTCCAGGAGCTTCAGTCCGAAATTTTCATCTCCCACCGGTTTTAAACGAGCCAGAGGTATAATGTACGCTTGCCAAAAGAATCAGATCAGCACACATGATCGGAAAACAGCCGGGCCCATCACAGGAACCAGAATTGTAACCATTGCAGAGATTAATGCAGGTTCCAGATCCGCTACCGAAACATCAACCGATGCGAAACGCATGACAAATATCATGAGAATATTCATATCACTGTTCATGACCGTACGCAACATGGAAATCATGAAGGGAATCATTGAAGGAATACGAAAAAAGATCAATACAGAATTCCGTTCGAACATCGTGAAAGCAGGTACTGCAGCGGCCCTCATACTGGTTCTCCTTGCCGGCGTTCATCCGGCCGTACAGACCACCTCGGCCCAGGGCACGGTCAATGTAACGGTTGCCGGGTTGCCGCCGGTGCTGCCATCTCCCATGCTCTCCGACCTGGTTACCGGGTACGAGACCGGCCGCTACACCATGCAGGTGCTTTACTCTAGCCCGAACCAGATCCCGGCCGATTTCCGCCTGCGCGTGACCCTGAACCATAACGGATCGCCGGTACTTGAAACCCTTTCGGAGCCCGTGCAGCTCACCCCCGGGGTCTACTTCTACAACCGGTTCACCGACATGCCGGAGATCTTTTTCACCGAATCGCTTTCGGCACTCATCACCCGTTTACCATCGAAATTCAGGGATGCACTTGGCCGGGGCGTGCTGCCCGAAGGGATCTACCAGATGGGCTTTGAGCTGGTGCCCGAACAACCGGGCAGTGGCGTGATTTCAATACCGGGCAATGCGTTTTTCACTGTTCAATACGCCCAACCGCCTGTACTCTTTGCACCGTCGCCGAATTCGGTGGTGGCACAGCCCAACCCGATTTTCTCATGGGCGCCGGTTGCAGCCCCGCCCACGCTGCAGACCACATACGAGATCCTTATCGCCGAGATCATTGGCGGGCAGACCCCGCTGCAGGCCATCGAGGGAACGACGTATCCGGCAGTACAGGCTCAAGTAGATGACCAGACCATTTTTGTGATGACGCCGGAGTACCTGCCCCTGGAACACGGCAAGACCTACGCCTGGCAGGTTACCGCCCGCGATGCTTTGGGCGATTTTCCGTTCGTGAACGGCGGGCGCAGCGATATTCAGGTATTCACCTACTCGGAATCCGGCGGTGCCGGCGAGGACCTGGAATTCCTTGCCGAAATCATTGTTCAGCCGGGGTTTGCACGCTTGTACAACCTTCAAAACACAACCCATTATGAAGACCCGGTAGCATACAGATTGTCGGGTCCGGCCACACTTGAGCTGAATTTTCTGTCGGAAACGGTGACTGTTCCTGTTCAACTCGTTGATCTGGCCGTTCAAAGGACGGGGCTGGAAAATCCTGTTTTGATGGGCGGCGCATTTTTCAGCAACGATGTACTCTCTCTGAATACCAGCCTCTCTCTGAACCAATTTCTGAACCCGGAGCAGCTCAGTTGGGGGTTTGGTGTGGGATTCAGCCTGGCCGCTGGCATGACGTTGCCGAACGGCCAAGAGATTGGATTTTCAGGTACCCTCGGATTTGGGGCATCCGAGATCTTCGGTGAAATAAAGAGTACCGAACGACCTGTGCTTGGCGTTGGGGCACTGGGGCACGAGATCAGGATAAATGAGATTTCCCTGCTGTATCCGGGCGATTTCATGTCGATTGATGCCGAGGCTAACCTGTTCAATGGCGATATCACCTGCCCGCTGGAGAGCACCCTGATGACCACCGACCGGATTTCGGCCATGGTCGACTGTTCAGGTGAGCAACGGTTTGGAATCGGCGTGGAGGGAGCCGGGAGCGTGGCCGGTCTGAGTGTGCACATCAATGGTGGCGGCGGACTGATGGAGGTCGACTGGTCGGGCGGGATAACACAATTTGAGGTGTCATTGAATGCGGGGTTAGGTATCGATGTACTCGACACCTTCAATTTCCGGATTAATGGCGCTATTGATGCCGGCCTCGATGCCGTACTGTTCAGAAGTTTAGGCCCGTCGTTCTCTGCCGGGCTCGGCGTGAACATGGGGTTTGGCGAGGTCAACCTGCACCAGATTCAAGAGCGCGTTTTCTCATGGCTGCCCGATTCCGGCTGGGATATTGAATTATCGGCACACGGCGACCTATCATTGCCTTTCAATCTGGCGGATAGCCCGGCATTCGACAACGGCTTGAGCCTGCCAGTGATCGAAGATGTTGTAATTACCAGAGACGGCATACGTCTGTCTGAGATTGACCTCTCCGGGTTCGATCTGGAAAGTTCACCTCCCTTTGAACTGGCCGGTTTTGTAGCAAGGGCCCTTCGGTTCACCATGCGCGAAACCTTGTTCCGCTGGAATGAGATCACCCGCATCGAAAACATACCCGGCAGGGGCAAACCCGACCTTGCCGGCCCCTGGGACTTCGATTTTGAGGGGTCGCTGACATTCGATCCCCGGAAAATCGCCTTGCTCGACGGGGTCCTGCCGTCCTGTATGGCGGGTGCAAGTATGAGCATAACCAACGGGCAGTTCCGGAATGGCACGCTAAGTGCCTCGATCGATGCCGACCTGCTCTCCGATGAGCCGTGCAGGATACTGCTCACACCCGATTTTGGCGACAACCCGGGAATCGCACTCGAGATCAGCTCCATCGGCGGCGATATAGCCGGCTCAATGCTGAATACCATGTTCGATACCCGGGTAAACCTCCGTACGGATGCCAGCGTAACCCATATGCCTCTCATAAACTGCCAGGGTGGACAGTCGGCCGTCGAAGGCCAGTTGGTGATAGGTCCCGACGGTGTTCCTGACGGTGCGCTGCAATTGACCGGTTCGGGCTGCTCGGTTGCTCTTGGGCCCTTTACCGGATACCTGACCGAGGGCGCACTGACCATCGGTTTTGAGGATGCCGCTCAGGTTGAACTGGCCACCGGCATCTCCGTGCAGTTCCGGAACTGGGATGGCAACTTGCGCACGGCCACCGGTTTTCTCCGGGCCGACCTGACGGTTCCTGCCATCACCGAACTCGACATTACCCTTCAGGGACCGGTTGCGTTCGGTCTCCCGACAGAGGATCCGGTTTTCCGGTTTGAACTCTCCGAGGTCCGGCTGAGTCCCGACGAGCTGATCATTCAGGGCAACCAGGTGCTGAAGGCCGGAGCCGCATCGCTGCGTGCCGTCTTCGAGGATGTACGCATGCGTTACACGCAACCCGGCCTGTCGTTCGGCAGCATTGTGATTGAAGACAGCTTCAACCTGATCCTGAACGCCTCCGGCAGTTCGATTCCAACGCCGGAACTGGCCTCTGTCGATGAGATTCCCGACGATCTTCAGGGGGCCTTCATCACCGTCACAGGCCCCGTGGCGATCGATAGTACCGGTATATCGCTGAACGGGTCGGCCGTGGCCGGCATGAAATTCAACCAGATCGATATGCCCGAACTGATGGTTGATTTCAACGACGATTTCGGCTTGGGGTTGGACCCCTTCAATGTGGTAAGCGGTCGGGCCGATTTCCTTTTCGATGGTACCCGCATCGCCTGGTACGACGCCATGGGCCTGCATCCCGATCTCAGCTTCTTTAACCTGATCGATCCCGACCGGATTCTGCTGCCGATCGAATCGGTGGCCTACATCACGCTTAAAGAGAACGGGCAGGACCTGCTTGAACTCGAACCACTGGGCGACGGCAGGCTGGCTGTGCAGAACATCCCGGGCAGAACCCCTAAACTGGTGGTCCCGGCACTGCAGCGCAACCTGGCACAACCGCCCGTATTCGACATCATTCTCGATGATGTGGTGGTCGATCCGCTGTCGATGTCGCCCGTTTCGGGCACCATCACAGCTATTGTGCCCGGCGATGGCGGCATGGACCTGACCCCGAACGGCATCCCGCTCGTACTGCATCAGATCGTGTTCGGCGAGATCGAACAGGGTAGCTTCCCGGTACGGGGGCTGTGGCTGCTTGGCGACATTGTGCTGTTCAACACCCCCATCCGCACCTCAGAACCGGCATCCCTGATGGTGCTGGGCGATGGCACCATAGAGGGACATCTTTCACTTGAGGGCTTCGATTCCGGATTTTCCATTTCGGAGAACGGCATGGTCCGGTTTCGGCTCGAGACACTGAGCGGATTCATGCGCGTGCCCGGATCGCTGCCTGCCTTGCCTCAGTTCGACTTCACAACCGCCGGCAGCTTCGAGGTGGTATACGGAAACGAGATGGCCCTGTCGGCCGCGGCGAACCTGCGCATACAACCCCAGGCTATTACCGTGAATTCCTTTGCCGAGGGTGAGGGCTCCGGCTCCGGATCAATTGGCATCGGGGGCTTTTTCCTGAGCATCGACCGGCTGAATTCCCTGAACCTGTCCTGGCAGACCGCATCAGGTTTCAATTTTTATGCCGGGCTTGACATGTCGTTCGGGTTCAGGGGCGATGACTTCAACTTCACCGTACCGGTAACCGGCGTTGCGCTGCATACCGGCGGATTCGAGATCCCGGAGCAGGAACGTCATCAGCACTCCATGCCGGCTTTAAGCCTGCCCGGTTTTGGATTTCAGGGCATACATCTTAAACCGATCGCCGCACGTATTCCCGCGGTTAACATAAGCTGGAACGAAATCCAGAATACACAGATAATGGGATTCCTGCCCCGATTTGATTTCGAGCTGAGTTTCCCGGGCTTTTCCGAAACGGTTCCGCAACTGGCCGATGCCACGCTTACCATTGCCGATGCCGGCCTCACCGACGGCATCATCAGCGGATCGGTGATCCCCTATACCTTTGGAGGCAATGGGGTAGACCTGCCGCTTGCACCCCCAGCGGCCAACCCGCCGGTATTCCGGCTGCAGTCGATCGGGGGCGGACTCGAGCGCACGGAGGGCCCTGATGGTCCCTCGCAGCGGCTGAACATTATGATGAGCGGCCAGCTTACCAACCTCCCCTCCTTCAGCAAGCACGAGTCCGGGCAGACAACTGGCCAGGGCGGCTCGGGCGCATCGTGCAATGATCCCGAAATAACCGTACGGCTCACCTCGGCCCGGGGTTTCGAGGGCACGGTTTCCCCACTTGTACCCTGCGGTAACCTCGGCATGGGTATGGTAGACCTGGCCTTCAACCAGGGTGAGGCCGTATTCAGCTTCAGCGACGATACACAGAGTATCATCTTCGAGGGGCAGGTCACGGCGCTGCTGCCGTCACCGCAGCCGGGCGGGGTGCGTCCGGGCGTAACCGGAACCCTGGGTGTGAACCTGATGACCGGCGAGATCCACAATGGGGCGATCGAGATTGCCGAACCGTTCCTGTGGTCGGTACCGGGTCCGGAGTCGGGCATTTTCCAGTTGCTCGTAAACCAGGCGAGGCTCGACGGCAGCGGACTGGCCCTGCAGGGGCAGGCAGGCATCGATCTTGGCGGTCCTTCCCTTGGAGTTACTTTGAACAACTTCCTCTACTCCTTCAGGGACCGACGGTTCGTAAGCGGCAGTGCGCAAATCGAGGGTGGCTTTGGCCTGGAGATCGAATTTACAGGTGAACCACGGGCCCGTTTCGTCGACCCGGCCACCCCGTTCACCGCGGCAAACGCCCTGAGGCTTGTATCCCAGTCGGCGATATCGCTCGATCATGAGGGGCTAAAACTTGCGGGTTCCTCCACCGCAGCCCTCCGATTCGGCGAGCAGGATTTTCCTGAAATCACGGTCGAGTATGTTCCGGGATCCGACGGTCCGTTCACCCTGCGCCCCACATCACAACTGTTACCACCCGTGCAGGTGGTGCGTGGCCGGGCTGATCTGAAAACCGGAGACACCCGCATCGCCTGGTACGACAGCGACGGCATCCACTTCGACAACCTTCTTGCGGCTATACCCATTCCCGACCGGTTAGGTTTGCCGACCGAAGATATCGCATACCTTCAGCTCCGTAACGAGCAGGGTGAGCTGGTGGTGGAGACCGAAAATATCTCCGGCGGCTACACCCTGCGCACCAAGTCCGGCCAAACGGTCGACCTGGTCCTTGCCGGGTTCGATAGCCAGAACCCGCCGCGCATTGCCCTCGGTTTTGAGATCTCCGCGAACGATCTGTTCGTTCCCACTTCCGGCGATATCATCGTGGATCTCTCGTCGAATCCGCTGAACATGCAGCCCTACACCGGCATTCCCATAGAGTTGAAATCGATCGCTTACGCAATGGATCTGCAGAGCGGCTCGTACCGGCTGATGGCCGATGCACGGCTAAGATTGCCAGGAGAGGACCTGGAATCGATCGATCTGACCATCGAGGAGCTTCTCTTCAACAACCAGGGTTTCCAGCAGGCCGCATTCTCGGCCGGAAATTATTCACAGATCCATGATCCGGATGTCACGCCGATCGTATCCGTTCCTTTTGGCCAGGGCGGCACCGAACGCTTCAGCGTGAACGGGGTGAGGCTCGAGTTTGGCCAGCAGAATTCGGCGCAGCTTTCGGGCGTGCTCGTATCCGACTTTTTGAAGGATGAGGGTTCGGATGACCCCTTCCCCGTATTCTGGTACGGGTCGTGGGAGCAGGCTTCTGGACCGGCCGGCGGCAACTGGACCATTGCCCTCGGACTGACCGAGGGGCAGGAACTGCCGGTGGGAATGGCCCGGATTGGCATGGAAAGTGCCGTGGCCGAGCTCAATGCGCAGGGTTTCAATGTGGAGATGAGCGGGTACATGAGTGTGCCCGAGGTGATGGGTGCAGAGTTCAGGGTGAGCTTTGAGGAACTGCGCGTGGGCACCGCAGGCCTTAGCCTGGGCAAGGCCGAGATCACCGTTGATCAGGATATCGAGCTGTTCGAGGGCATCCTCGACGGGCGCATAACCCGGCTCTCGCTGGAGATCAGCAACCGGGTGCTGTTTGTATCGGGCGATGGCGAGATGACCTTCCTGGAGCATCCGTTGAGCTTCACCAACCTGCGGGTGGGAACCGACGGCAGCTTCAGCATTGACCAGGCCGACCTGTTGGCGGGCGACGCGCGCATCAACATTGTGGAGGATTTCGTCTGGATCGATTCCCTGGCTCTGGGCATCGCCAACAACCGGATCAGCCTCGCCGGTGGCGGAGCGGTGCGGGTGCCGGAGCCGCTGAATGCCACCTCCAGCATTTATATGGGGGTCAGTTACGATGCCAGCGGCGGGCTGGAGATCGACGGGCCCAACATTGCGCTCATCCTGGGCGAGCCAGGGTCGGAATATACCATCGGCAGCGGGCCCGCCGAGGTGGGAATTGGCGACCTCGCCACACTGGCCCTGACCGGCCTTGCCCTTGACCTCGACCTGTACGACATCACCAACACCCGGTTCTACTCCACGGCCATCGTGTTCATGGAGAACAAGAACGACAAGAGGATCATGTTCGGCGATTCCGGGCAAATACGCGAGGAACCCGGCATACTGATCGGAAGGGACATTCTGAACTGGAACGTACAGAGCCATGGCGACAATCTGTTCAGTTTCGACGCGGGATTCTTCAGGCTACAGGTCGACGGGGTGAGTACCTTCGATCCGGGCGTGTTCGGCCTGTCGATCAATGGAGAAATGGGCATTGTGATCGGTGGCGACGACACCTTCTTCGAAGGGCGTACGGGCTTTCTCGATATGCGGATCGCCATGCCGGCCGACCCGATGAACGATCCTAATCCGATCGTCAAGTGGCCAGATTTCAACGGGATCAGCGTCACGATCATGGATATCATCGCGCTGGAACTCGGGGTGTTCGATTTCGGGATTGCAACCACATCCAGCGGCATCCCCTTTACTGTTGAGGAGGGCAGCGACCCGGACAACATCACCGAGACCACCATCATGGTGAAGGAGTACCTGCGCTTCTACAACCCGCTGCAGGATGCCAGTGCGGTTTCGATATCGCTGACCGAAGCTTTCTCGGGCGGTGTGGAGGAGATCCTGATCTACCGGGATGTCAACGATGTGTTTCTCCTGCATATCAAGAATGCCGATCTGGCGCTGTCGAGTGTTGGCAATCTGAACATCAATTTCAGGCTGCTGATCGGGCCGGACCAGTTTTCACTACTGGCGGCCGGTGGAGGCAACATTACCGGGCTCGGCGGACTTGCCGCGGCCGGGAAGTTTGGTATCGATGTGACCAGTGGTTTCCCCATGCTGAGTTTCGGTGTGTTTTTCGCCATCAAGAGCGAGACTGCCATCCCGCTCATCGTCCAGGCACCACCGGCCATCGGTCTGGCCGGAATTGGCGGTGGGTTTTTCTTCAGGCCCGAGGCTGTCGATATGGATGCCGTTTACAGCGCCGTTTCGGCCATGGATCCGGCGCTTGGCTTCATGCTCGAACAGCGGGGGCTCCCTCCTGCCGACGCAAATTTTGCCGCTATGGTGTATGCCAATTTCGTGATGATCGGGCAGGGTCCGGTCAACACCTACGCGGGTTCCCTTTTCCTTGAACTCACCGACAATTACATAAATCTGACCGCAGCAGGAAGCCTTGTGATGCAGGGGGCCAATCTGACCGCGGGTATGTACGCCACGCTGAACTGGAGCAACCTGAGTCTGAGCGGGGGCATTGCCGCCAAGATCGGCTATGATCCCATCCTCGGCGGCGTAGGCAACCTGGGCTTTACCATGGCCATAAACGTGCCCCAGCAGCGGATCGACTGGGTGGTAAGCGGCGGACTTGAAGCCAGCGTGGTGGGCATACCGGCCACCGGCTCGCTGGTGATAAGTCCCGACGGACTGTACGCCGACCTGAACGTGAATGCCAACTACTCCTTCGTGATCGTCACCCTGGATGGCAATTTTACCATCAGAACGTGGGTGATCCCGAACTACAACAATCCGCTCAACAGTGAGATCGGGGCTTTCGCACAGGTCGACATCAGGGCGGCGCTTCCCGGCGCATCGGTGAGCGCGCTGGCCAATGGCACCTTCATTTTAAAGAACCAGAAACATTCACTCTACACGCTTGCCGAAGCAGAGGTCAATGTTATGTTCGTTGGCAGTGCCAAAATCTGGGTTTTTGCCGAGTTCCGCGACGGCAAGATGGTGGATGCAGGTGTGCTAAACGAGGTGGATGGAAAATTTGCGGAGCTGCTTGATGAGGCCAGCAAGATGGCCGATGAGATGAATGCGAAATCGGAGCAGGCCAAAAATAATGTGGCAAACGCGAATCAGTTTTACAATACTAGCCTGTCAAATGAAATACTCGCCGCCGCTGGCGCAAATTACCTTAAGTTACAGCAATCAGCCGCTGGCAGGATAGTAGGTATGGTAATTGATGCCGTTGTCATGCAGTATGAAACGCTGCTTTTCACTCCATACGACAACAACTCCGTTCCGGCTGCACTGCGCAATGTGAATACCAATATCAAAAACAGCAGTGACATGCCTGATAAAGGTCATGTTGATAATGCCGGTACGGCCATGAACACGGCACTCAATGATGCCAACTCAACGGGCCCGCAGGTCATTCAATTGATCAATGAGACCCGGGCAAATGCGCTTGAGTGGCTTGATCAAACCGAGCTGAACCTCGGTGCAATACAGAACCCTGCGACATCATCGCCAGGCACTTACCAATCCAGCTATGACGGTTTCACCATCGCCGGAAGTACCCCATATAGTGTTAATCAGCAGGTTAATTCCCAAGTCACTGAAACGCTATCTGAGGCTTATGAAACTGAAGTCAATTTTTCTGATAAAGAGCCGGGATATCTTGAGGCCATCCAGACTGCTCTCGATAATCTTGATAAACTCGAGACTATACTGAATGGCGCCGGATCAACACCTGGTGTGATAGAACAGGGACGCAGATACTCTCTTGCACGGCAGGCCGTTGGTCAATATTTCGCCAGACTGGCCAGCCATTTTCATGAGCAGTACAGGTGGGCAGATGAAAAGCATCAAGTGCTCATCAATGAGCAAAACAATATTGAAAATGCCATACTTCAGAGCCGTCAGGCTATGGATAATATGAGCAATTCTGTTGCAGAGAGCAGATGTGAGCAGGCCCGCAAAGTGTTCGGAATCTACAACTGGTGCTACACAAATTATGCGCTGGGTCAGTTAGTGGCTGAAAAACGCCGTGAAGCGGTTATGACACTATCGGGTGCTTCCGCTGCCCAGACAAACCAGTCCGTTCAGGAATTGAGACAGGTTATGACCAATCTCAGAAATGCGGGGAATTTGCCCGAATTCCGTGCCAGATTCAGAGAAACAGCCAATGAATATTGGTTTCAAAGTCTGAATCTTGGGTATGAACTGTATAAGAATGAGGCCCGCAGCCAGCATTTATCGATCAATCAACAAAGAATGGAGCGGCTCGAACCATTGAATGACTCTCATGGCCTTTTCAGCCGCTCGCTCGATTCCTTATTCATCATAAAGGCAAGGATGACTGAGAATACCTACGCGATGATCGATGCCTATCTTGAAGCCAGAAACAATGCAGGTCTCGCGATGAATACATCACAAGTTGTAACGCTCGAGACAAAACGGCAGCAACTCGCTAACAGCCTCGTACCACCGGTAATCACAAGTTTGTCTGTCAACGAGCGGCTTCTGCGTGAATCCAAACCCAGACCCTCAGGCTCAGGCTCGCAGTACAGAGACAGATTCATGAACAGGGCGCAAATTACCTGGGATGCTGTTCACCCTGCCGGAATTTCCGAATATGCAATAGGAGTAAGCCCCGGACATCACAACAGCATAAATTCCGGTAACATCTATTCAACCGGTTTGAACAAATTTTTTACCCACTGGTCTAACAAAGGATACAGTGAATCGCAGTCCAATCTGCAATTGATTGTATTTGCTGCTGAACCGATAACTACGCTCGACTTTACCACCACATTGCGGGCACGTGGTCTGGCTGGATATACATCGTCGAGAACGGTGCAGTTCACTGCAACCATAGAGGGTTCATCAAATTGGACGTTGTCGTCCCAGACAACGCAGTCGACAACGAATTTACCCGCCTCAAATTCAGTTCCAACAACCCCCTCCATTACCCTGAACGGAGGTGTCTGGGATGGTAAAATTACCATACCCAAGGTCTACTGGTGGCATGACGCAGGCAGGCTTGACCTGAGCCTTGAATCTTCAGATACAGAGACCGGAATTAACCGGTTTGAACTGGCCATTGGCACGTTTACCACGAACCAGAATATCATGCCATGGACACCGGTTACAGGAACCAGAACCACGACCGGCAATTCGGTTCGCATCGATGCAATACTGCGGCAACTGAACATGTCTTCAAGCGGTTCGAGCAGTTATGTACAGGTGAGGGCAATAAACGGCGCTGGAATCATGAGCCCGGTTCGAACCATCCGTGTACGGGTTGATGAAACCCCTCCTCTGGTTGAAATAATGCCGGCACAGTTACAGGCACAGAAAATAGATGACGATGATCCAAGGTCAGAGTTATTAAGAACCGCAAATCCAAAAACACACACAATCTATTTACCTGAGTTTTCGGATGCAGAATCGAAGATCAGGCATCTGGAATACATCGTAAGTGCCGACAAACGGATACCGGTTGATGCATTCGAGTCCGGCAAAGCCATCATTACCAGCCCGGGAACGATCGAAGCACCCACATCATACAGGGATTCCTCTTATGTGTATGTGAGAGCCCAGAACAATGCAGGTTTGTACTCCGGGTATGTGGTGATTCCCTACAAAACGTATGATATGACCGCACCGACTGCTCCATTGGTAAAATTTGAGCCAGTAGTCTATGGCCTTCGCATCATCTTCGGCAGTGTATCAACAGATCCGGAGACCGGCGTTCGTGGCTACATCTATGCGTTGGGATCGTCTCCCGGCGAGGATGACATCAAACGGTGGAGGCCGGGTACCGAAGTTGACTTCACAGCCAGGCAGCTCACCAAAAGTAAAAGTGGCGACTTTTATCTGATCCCCAACGAGGCGCTGCCAATGGATCGCGACTTCTACATTACGCTACGGGCTGTGAACGGGCAAAACAGAAAGTCGGCACGGGTGATTTCGGAAACCATCATACTGTCGTATCAGCCGCCCGTTTTCAGCGATATGTCTATGGTCGCCAGCGGGTATGGTATAAGCATATCTGGTTTGGTTCATGACTCTTCAACCAGGGTGCAGCGAATTGATTATCGCATTCGCGATAACATTAATGGTGAGATTCTGCTGCAGGGAACCCTGCATGACACCCATCCGACAATCGGGGTTAATCTTGGCAGTTTGTTTACCATACCCGGTGCAGACTGGCGCCACAGTGTGTCTGTGTTATTGACGGCACGGAATGCAGCCGGACTCACCCGAAACTACAGTCAGGATGTGATTCTGAACGCATTCGCGCTGGACCGGGTACCTGCACCGAGCAATGTAACGGTCGCTACAGATTTGGGCACTACCGTGAGCTGGAGTGCATCCGCATCTCCCTACTTGCGCCGCTATGAGGTAATCCGTGAGGT
>SLNO01000104.1 GCA_007132975.1 Balneolales bacterium | reverse complement strand
TACTGGCCATGGACCGGGAAATCGTGCTCCAGGCACTCGATACCGGCTTCCGGGATTTTGAGGATGCGTTGCAGAGCTGCTCCGCCGTCGCCCGTGGCGATATTGATGTGATCCTGACCCGCAACGTCCGGGATTACCGCCAAAGCCCCCTTGCCGCCATGACCCCGGAACAGTACCTGAAGGCCAGGGAGTCCCTGACGGGATAATTCGCCGGGCCTCATAATCATCTCATGGCTGCACCGTGGCCTGCCGACGGATCACCCCCGCCGGATTGACCGGCTGCCGCACACCATCCGCAATCACCGGAACCCCGTCCACAAACACCCAGGACATCCCCCCGGCCAGCCGGTGCGGTTCCTCGAACGTCGCCCGATCGCGCACCCGCTCCGGGTCAAACACCACCAGATCGGCGGCAAACCCCTCCCGGATCAGCCCGCGCGGCACATCCACCCGCCCGGGATCGTCCAGCCCAAGGGTGGATGCGGTCAGTCCCGTCATCTTGCGGACCGCCTCCTCCAGCGCCAAAACACCCTCATCCACCACATACTGCCGGATGATCTTCGCAAAGCTGCCGTATCCCCGCGGATGACGCATGGTCGGGCTCCCGTCGCTGGACACCATCACCAGCGGATCCAGCAGAAGCCGCCGCACCACATCCTCATCCATCACAAAATAGGCCGCGCTGGCACTTCCAGGCGGGATATCGTCGATAAGCACATCCTCAAACGGCTTGCCGAGCGAGTCGGCCACCTCGGCCAGGGTCATCCCCGCCCACGGCTGCGTACCAAAAAGCGTGGCCTCCGGTCCGTTGCGCAGCATGATGCGTTCGCGGAGAAACGCCTGCAGTTCCTCGCGCCGGTGCGTGCGGACCGAGTCAAAGTCGTTGGGCGGCATTGCCCAGTCGGGGAACACGATCCCGATCCCGGTGAAGCTCGCCGCGTATGGGTACAGATCCGCCGTGATCTCCACCCCGTCATCCCGGATCCGGTGCAGCAACGCCAGCACCTCTTCGGCCCGCTCCTCACCCTTTCCAAAAACGATCTTGATATGCGAAACATGCACCCGCGCCCCGGAACGGCGCCCCTGCTCGGCAAGCTCCTCGATCGCCGCCTCCACCAGATCGTCATCCTCGCTGCGGATGTGGCTCATCACCAGCCCGCCGTATTTGGCGACCGGACGCGCAATGGCCGCCAGCTCCTCGGCATCGGCATGATACCCCGGGTTGTACTCCGTGCCGGTGGATAGCCCGAACGACCCGTCGCGCATGGCGTCGGCAATCACCTGCTGCATCTGCTCCAGCACCCGCGGCTCCAGTCCGGTCACCGGCGGCGCCTCCACCCGGTCCCGCACCGTCCCGTGCCCGATGAAATGGAGGATGTGGACGCCTGTCCCGCGCTCATCCACCCGGTCCATCCAGGCGGCCACCGGGCCATCCTCCGGGCTGCGGCCATCCTGGCCGAGTGAAATCGTAGTCACGCCCATGTACAGGAAATTGTCGAAATCCGGTGTGGAAAGCGGGTTTCCGTGCGCATGCGCATCGATGAAACCGGGCGCCAGCACCATTCCGCCGGCATCGATCCGCGTCAGATCGCCGCGCTCCCGCAAATCGGCGGGCA
This sequence comes from Balneolales bacterium, assembly GCA_007132975.1. Lineage (GTDB taxonomy): Bacteria > Bacteroidota > Rhodothermia > Balneolales > Natronogracilivirgulaceae > SKNL01. The sequence continues at coordinate 18,007 of SLNO01000104.1, read as the reverse complement.
GACCGTCCCCCTCATCCTGCCAGAAAACTCCGGCAATGCGTCCGCCTTCAACCAGCACCTCCCCCGCCCGGGCCTCACTTCCGCTTCCATCGACAATCCGCGCATTGTAGATCAGCACCGGCACATCGCCGGCAAGCAGCTCGCTCGCAACCGTTTGCCGCGCCTCCCGCGTGTCCGTATCCCTTTCGCGGTCCGGCGTATCAGCTGGCCCGCATCCGGTAAATAGCAGGAGTAGAGGCAGCAAGAAAAAAATCGCCCGGAAGAATGTATCTCCTGACGGCTTTTTCAGGGGGGCGAACCGGCAGGTCGACAACGGATAAATCATAGGCTTCCGGCCATTGAAAGCCGTGCGATGGCTTACGAATCGTGTGTGCAAAATATTGGCAGACATATCATTACCTTTTTTTCTTGTGGATGCGGCCCTGCATATATCGTCATGATAGCAAAAGAATCCGAACTTTGGTACGTTACATCTACTTTGACCCTGCTACGGTGGTCGCAGCATCATCACCTCCCGCACACCGCCCGACCTTCCCGCATTCAGCCGGCAGATTGCCCAGTCACTGCGAAACTGAGTCTGGAGCGTTCGGAAAGATGCAACCCGCCCCGCTTCACATTACTGACTCAGCGGAGTAAGCGCGCGGGTCTCCTCGAAAAAGATGAAAGCATTGTACCGCTCGGGCAGGATGGTGCGCACGTAATTCTGCGCGGCATCCCGCTCGGGCTGGTAAATGACACCAACGGCCCGGTTGCCGCGCGGCTGCATCAGCGGCCGGTGTTCCTGCGGGTCGTCCATCATCAGCAGCATCGGTGAAATGCCAACCTGTTGCATCAGGTACTCGTAGCTGCCCGATACCGCCGCCGGCACCCGCATCTTCTCCATGGCACCCTCCCACTGCCGGGCGGCAAGCACATCCCCCCGGTAGGTCCCGAACCCTACGGCATAGACCTGCCCGGCGCCCAGCTCCTCACGGGCAATCTGGCCGATGTTCCTCATCCCGGAGTTGCGCATGTCCGTGGCCCGGGCATCCCCAATGTGGGTGTTGTGCGCCCAGACGATCCCGCGCGCATCCTCACCATACAGCTCCAGCAGGTTTCTGGCGGCATCGAAAAAATGGTCGACGCGGTAGTTCCAGGAATCCGGTCCGCGCGTCAGGTTGCCCCGGATGTGCAGCTCGGCCTGGACCACCATGCGCGACGCCTGCCACGCATTCACGAAACCCAGCGAATCGGCCTGCATGTACGCCTCCCGGTTTTCCGCCATGTGCCGCCGCACCTCCTCAAAATCCTCCCCGCAATGCTGCCTGGTCCGGTGCACCATCTGCAGATAAGCCTGCATGTCGCGATGCCGGGTGAAACATCTGTAGTTGTTCCGGGCCATGCGTCCCGCCTGCGGGTCCCGTTCCTCCAGAAACGTTACAATATCCGCAATACCCTGCTCATGGGCGTAGATATCCATCCCGTAAAAACCGGCGCGCCGGTGCGCCGGCTGGTCGGCGTTGAAACCGTGCATCCAGCCGATAAGCTCCTTCACCTCCTCATTGCCCCACATCCACTGCGGCCATCGTGAAAAATGGCGCATCGCTTCCCGGGTGGATACGGGCTCTTCCTTGAGATGCTTCACGTGCTTGTTCACACGGAAGGCGAGCGGCCAGTCCCCCTCCACCAGAATAAAATCGAATCCGTGATCCTCGATGAGCCGGCGGCTGATCTCGGCCCGCCAGGTGTAGTACTCCGATGTGCCGTGCGAGGCCTCGCCAAGCAGCACAAGGCGGTGGCGGGACGCGCGCTCGAGCAGCGGTCCGAGGTCCTCCATGCCACCAAGTTCCAATCCTTGCTCGCGAAGGTGCCGGACAACCTCCTCTTCCGATCCAACGGCGGCGAGGGCAGGGGTGGATGCGGTCGACGGCAGCAGTGCAACCGCAAGCATCGCTGCAAGCAACAGGCAGGCCGGCATGCGGCTGTGGAAATAAAGTAAATTTGATGTTCTTTTGGATGGGCGTCTTGACCCTGACAAATTGTTCATCATTCCGGATATCTGATTTTTATCAACACATTACAATTCATGATACTAAAAACGGATCTTAACCTCACCATGAAGTGTGCAAAAACACCGGATTACATTGGCCCGGAACAGGAACCGACATTTGCTATTTCAATTACTCCGAAAGTTTTATAGGAAAAAATTTTGCATTTGTGTCGGATTGTATTATATTTCATTTGCGCTCAAGTAGCGTCTCTCTTGATGAATAGTTTAGGGCGATACACCTGATACGTGTGTCGCCCTATTTTTTTATAGAGGAATCGCTGGCATTTGTATGACAATAACTGGCATTTGCCCTCTTCAATCCAGCAAAAATATCGGCAAAGCACTTATCCTCACGCCTCTGATACGCCCTGCCGAATCACTTCAAATGCATAACTGCCCCGCACCCCCACCCTTCCCAGTTTTGAGATGGTTTTGAGTCCAATCCCGAAAAGGTATTCCGCTCTCTCTGTCACGGTTGCGCACTATCCGCGGCAAGCGTCCCCGCCCGGTTTCATGTCGATATTGAATTTGTCTGCAACCTTTACTTTTCTTTTGCGTATATGACAACCTGAACCGTAAGAGGTCTGTCGCCGTTATTTTTTGTACATTAGCGTGCAAACCACATATACCAACCGGTTCAAAATCGAGGAAATCAATCATTATGAGCAAGTTCGAGATACGAAAACGGTCAAAGTCGGAGGTAACCATCCTGGATATCTACGGCGAGCTGGATGCCCACACCGCACCCACTCTCGAAAACGAGCTGAAACAACTTATTGAAAAGAATTTCGTACACATTGTTGTAAACGGTTCCGGTCTGGAGTACATCTCCAGTGCAGGGCTCGGGGTCTTCATGGCCTACATCGAAGATATCCGGTCGCAGGACGGTGATATCAAGATCGCAAGCCTGAAACCCAAAGTGTTCAACGTATTCGACCTTCTGGGTTTTCCGACGCTATACGACATCGTGGAAAACGAGGAAGAAGCCGTAACCCGTTTCAAATAATATTTTCAACCAACAACAAACCTCTCAGATCACCGCTTTGCCATCCATTGAGGAACATACCATGCGCATCAGCGCATCCACCGAAGAACTGGAAAAAATCCGCAAGTTTGTTGCGGACCACGCCAGGGAGTTCGGTTTTGGCGAAGCGGACGTCAGCGACATCACCCTTTGCGTGGACGAGGCCTGCACCAACATCATCAAGCACGCATACGAGTGGAAAAAAGGCAAGCCGATCCACATCCAGCTGGCCATGAAGAACAACGAGATGATGGTCACCATCGTCGACCAGGGCAAACCGTTCGACCCGGACAGCTACCAGGTGCCCACCCCTGAAGAACAGCTTTCCAGGAAAAAAAGAAGTGGCTACGGTATCCTCCTGATCCGTAAATTAATGGATCATGTGGAATACCTGAACCGGAAATCACGCAACGAGATCCGGATGACCAAAAAACGCTGACTATACCGTGCCTCTATCGAATGTAAAAGACGATGAAAGGAAAAGCCGCTTCGGACTGCGGACGCTTCTGGACACCAGCCGTCTGCTCATCGAATCGCACGATATCGATTTTATCCTGAACAACCTGCTGCTCATATCCATGGGCAAGCTTATGGTCAACAGGGCTGCCATCCTCTGGTTCCACCCGAAAAAGAACGTCCATACGGTGCGCACATTCAAGGGCCGCCACAGCCTGCCTGACGAGGTTGCCATCCGGCGCGAGCCTTTCAAGAAGCAGGCCACCGCACTGTGCGCTGACCACCCGGAACTCGAACACATCTGCAAACACGGCTTCGAACTGCTCATCGCCATCCGCAACAGCGAACGCCACCTCGGCTTCCTGGCCCTGGGGCCGAAAATGGACCGCAGCCAGGTCACCTCCGAAGAAGTGGAAGTGCTGGAAAGCCTGGTATTCATGTCCGCCATCGCCGTTTCCAACTCGGAGCTGGTCAGCGAACTGCGCTCCGCCAACCGCAAACTGGACTACAAGATCCAGGAGCTGTTCACGCTGTTCGACCTCAGCAAGTCGTTCAACGCCTCCATCGATCGCGAAGAGATCAAGCGCATCTTCAAGTTCACCCTGCTCGGTCAGCTGTTCGTCCGGCGCTTCTTCCTGGTCACGCAGCGCCGCGGTCAACCCCTCGTCGAAAGCCAGAACGGGCTCGGCATGGAGCTGAACCGTGACCAGATGCAGGTTCTGTTCGAACTGGACCGTAATATTATAATGGTGGATGACGGGCTGCGCCAAAAGCACCCGTTCCTTGAAAGGGCACAGATCCACCTGATCCTCAAGATCAACAACGAAGGGCAGGAGCCGGCCGTGATCGGGCTGGGCAAGCGGGCCAACGGCGTGGAGTTCGAGCAGACCGACCTCAATTTCCTTATCTCGCTAGGCAACCTGGCGCTCATGTCCATTCAGAAGACCTACCTGCTGGAGGACCAGATCGAAAAAGAGCGGATGGAGGAGGAGCTGTCCATCGCCCGAGCCATCCAGCAACGGCTGCTGCCCGACGATCCGCCCGAGACACCCAATCTTGAGATAGCCGCCACCAATATCCCGTCTTATCAGGTGGGCGGCGATTACTACGACCTTATCAGCGATGACAGCCGCAACCTGACCATGGCCATTGCCGACGTGACCGGAAAGGGCGTGCCCGCATCGCTGCTCATGGCCAACCTGCAATCGGTATTGCACATCCTGCAGCCGTTCGAAATCGGCCTCGTGGAGGCGACCGGACAGATAAACTCGCTGATTTACCAGAACACGCCGAGCGACAAATTCATCAGTTTTTTCTGGGGTCGCTACTTCCACGAAAAACGGAAGTTGCGCTATGTGAATGCGGGACACAATCCACCCTTGCTTTTTCGCAGGGGAAGCGAACCGCAACAGCTGTCAGAGGGCGGGGTTTTGCTGGGCGCCATGCCCACCATGATGCCTTACAAGGAGCAGGAGGTGCTGCTGCAGAAAGACGATGTGATCGTGATGTACACCGACGGTGTGACCGAGGCCATCTGCGGCGATGAAGAGTATGACGAGCATCGGCTGATTGCGTGTGTGCAAAAGCGGCTGGACCAGCATCCGGAAGAGATCATGAAAGCGATCATTGCCGATGTTACCGCATTCTGCGACAACCAGTTCAATGATGACCTGACACTGATTGTCTGCAAGATTGTGTGAGTGGGGTCGCGTTCGGGCGGACATGCGCAGCACTGAAAACCGGACTGTGGCCGCATCAGCGGCTTGAGACGGCATCGTCAAGACTGCGCTCACGGAAATGCGCCGCCAGCTCGGAAATGGCGTGGTAGCGACTGTAGCGGTCCATGATATCTTCTACATAGTTGACCGTCTCGATCCCGCGCTTGAAGCCGTAGCGGGCGTGCTGGTAGTATTTGCGGTGCATGAGGCGCAGCAGTGCGTCGGCCACGCTTTCCCACTCGTCGGGATCGTTGCCCAGCTGCACGGCCAGATGACGGGCATCGGCAATGTGGCCCATTCCGACGTTGTAGTTTGCCAGGGCCATGGAATAGCGGTTGAGCGAATCCAGATGCGCATAGCGGTTCAGGTGCTTCTGGAGATAGCGGACGCCCTCGCGGATGTTGATCTCCGGATCGTAGAGCAGCGCTTCGTCTTCCACACGCGAGAAGCGCGGAATGATCTGCATGAGCCCCACAGCTCCGGCCCAGCTTCGCGCGTTCGGGTTGAACTGCGACTCCTGTGCCATCACGGCCAGCACCAGCTTCCAGTCGATGCCCGCTTCCGCGGCAATGTCCCGCACCAGATTGTCGTAAGGCGATATGTACCCGGTGTAGATCATGTCGAACGACCGGTCACGCAGGCGGCTGATCTGACGCTCATCCTCAAAATAACGCCTGCTCAGGATATTCAGGAAAGCAGAGCGCAATACGCGACCGTCAGATTCGCGGATTCGGAAGTGCCCGGCCAGAAATTCGTCCATTTTCTCCTTGAGCTGCGGCGCGTTGTTCCGCAATCCCCACGCGACGGTGTCCTGTTCGGTGAGGACCATACCGGCGCTGACGCCATCGATATATCTGGAGGCCACTTGAAAAAGGTTGTCGTCGGAAACGGTTGCTTGCAGACGACCCTGCGACACCTCATGGATCAGCGCTTCGGTGTTCCAGTCTTCGCTTACGACATCAATGTGGATGTCGCAACCCTGCTCCTGCAACTGCAGAAGCGTTTCGTAATACGAACTGCCCCGGCGCACGCTGATGGACAGACCTTCCAGGTCAGACAACTCATTGACAGGCGGATGGTCTGCCGGCAGCACCAGCATCTGGTTTACGAAATTGTAGGGGTTGGAAAACGCGATATGAGGCGTACGGTCGGATGTTATGACGTAATTGGTGGCGATGAGGTCGCCTTCGCCCCGGTTCAGCATGGCAATGGGATCATCTTCCATTCCCAACAGCACCACCTCAATCTTCAGTCCGTTTTTCTCTGCAAACTGCGAAACCAGTTCAAATTCAAACCCGCGATCCATACCCCGGTGCAGGAAATAAGAGCTGGAATTGTAGCGGGTGATCATGCGGATGGTGCCACGTTCACTGATCGCGTCAAAGTCGAACTCGACCGGATCAGGATAGCTGACCACCTCAACTAAGTCTTCTTTTTCGCACCCTGTTATGCCCGCTGAAATGAAGACCAGGAACAGCAAAGATGCTATTCCATTGCTAATATGTTTGTTAACCGATCCCATGAATTCGAGGCATCTCGTCAGGCTCTGTTATGGATGCCCCTAACCTGTAATTTGACTTCGTTTTTTTTAGCTATTCTCTTGTACTGCTCTGATGTTTCTACAAACAAAGTACTGCCTGAATTCGTTTGTTGATTGCTTCCATAAAGATACGAAAAAAATGTGGTTATGTTTCACTATAGGCGTTAGATTTTATTAATAAAAACAATGCTTTTAGGGTGCTGGAAAAGCCCTTTCAATCATACATAACAGGGGCTTGTAAGGTTGTCCACAAGTTGTTCACGTTTTTTTTCGGGCAGCCCATGTGAGAATCACACCTGAAAGGATGATCGCCATGGCCGGAAAGGTCAGCCACGGGGGTATCTCGCCGAACAAAATTATTGCCAAAATGGTGGCGAATACAGGCTCGGTGAGGATGAGCGTGGCCAGCAGGGTCGGGGCCACGAATTTGACGGCATAGTTCATGGATCCGTGTCCGAGCACCTGCGGTCCCAGCGCCAGGGCAATGCCGGCGATCCAGACCACCGGCTCAACGCGGAAATCGCTGCCGGACAGCAATGCCACCGCCAGGCAGGTGAGGCCGGTGGCCCCGTAAACACGGACCACATAGTTCAGCCAGTCTGACTTCTGCCGTAAATGCTGGCTGATGAGGAAATAGAGGGCGAACAGCACCGCGGCGATCAGGGCGTACATATCCCCCAGAAGTGCATGCTCGAACATGGTTTCAGAGCGCGCGTCGGAGTACCCCAGCAGCACCGATCCGGAAAAGGCGATGAAAACGCCCAGCCAGACCAGTGGCGGGAAGACGCGGCGGAAAAACCCCGCTTCGATGAGGATGAGGATCACCGGGTGGATGGTCACCAGGATGGAGGCCGAGGCGACCGTGGTGTTCTGGATGGCCAATATCCAGAAGATGAAATGAAGCCCAAGGATGGCACCGGCCAGGGCGGAGACGAAGTTGTCCCGTGTATTGAAGAAGGTGACGGCACGGCTGGTGCGCAGCAGCCAGAACGGGATGAGCACCAGCGCGGCGGTGACGGTGCGGATGGCCGCCAGGGCCAGCGGGTCTGTCTCTCCCGCCATGCGCACGAAAATGGGTGCGAAGGCGAACGAGGCCATTCCCAGCGCCAGAAGCAGGGCTATCCGGAGGGTTACCTTTTGCGGCGGTTCCGTAGGCATCGGGCTGGATGTGCGTGAAGATCAGCGGATCCGGTCCATGGACTGCACCAGTTTCTCATCCTTGCCGATGAAGTGCAGCGCCAGGTACTGGAACAGCAGCGCCAGGACAAGCAGCCCCACCGAGAACACCTCTGTGAGCAGGTTCATGCCGATGCGTCCCACCGTAAAGAAAATGCCGATGTTCATGCCGATGGCGATGAGCTGAAAGAGCATGGCGCGTTTCACCCAGCGCATCTGATTCGGACGATTTCGGAAAAGAAATATCGAATAGACGCTCAGGGCCATGGAAAACAGCAGCGCGGCGATAAGGCCGTTGCTCAGCCAGCCGCTGGGATCCTGCATGGCGTGGGAAAACATGGGGGTGAAATAGAACCCGAAGTTTACGGGCACGACAAGGAGAAGGAATACGGTTTGGATGCGCTGTATCACAATAGGGTTTGTTTAATCTGCGAAATTCGGATGATCGTTAAAAATGCATGATCCCGCTTTTTAAGCGAAATGCGGGTAATTCTTATATCGAAATACGGGATATCACTTTTGAGACGTTTCTCCCGGAGTGTTCCCGCGTCACGGAAAACCTGAAGCACCGGATTTATACGGCCCGGTATCTTTGCAGGTTTTTTGAAAGCATTAAAAATACAAATTTTCGATATCATACGCTCACCCGGCCGCGGACGCTCCCGGCCGGCGGGGCGGCGACCGGCCTCCCCTTTCAGGCAATTCCCTGAGATCATCATTTTCACACTGCCCATTCAGGCACCAACGCGGCATCGTCCGCATCCCGCTATCCACCCATGACCCCCAAACCATCCGGAAAAAAACTGGCCGAGCTGCTGCTCATGTCCATCGTGCTGGTATGGGCGCTCAATTTCACGGTGGTCAAGTTCAGCCTGGAGGAGATCGATCCGCTCTCCTTCAACGCCTTCCGTTTCGCCCTAGGGATGGGGCTCATGTGGGTGTTCGTATGGTTCAGGGGGATGCGGATCCGCATTGCGCGCAAGGATGTTGGCCGGATTGTGCTGCTGGGGCTGCTCGGCAACCTGCTCTACCAGATGCTGTTCATCGTGGGCATTGACCGGACGTTCGCTTCCAACGCGGCCGTCATGCTGGGCACCATACCGGTTTGGATCGCCCTCTTTTCGCATCTTTTCACCGCCGAGAAGATGTACAGGATCCAGGCGATCGGCGTGTTCTTCGCTTTTTCCGGGGTGGTGCTGATCATCGGTTTCGGCGAGCAGGGGCTGAGCTTCCGGGGTGAATCGGTCCTGGGCGACCTGATCATCGTCACGGCGGCCATGGTTTTCGCGGCCTACTCGCTGCTGTCGCGTTCGCTGCTGGAGACCTACTCGCCGCTCACGCTTGCCACGCTGGTGATGACCATCGGCGGGGCGCTGCTGATCCTGGTGGCCATCCCCTCGCTGATCCGGCTCGATTACGCCTCCATTTCAGCGCTCTCCTGGGGTGGGGCGGCGTTCAGCGGCCTGTTCGCGATCGGTGCGGCCTACCTGATCTGGTACTTCGGCATCAAGAACGTAGGCGCGGTGCGTACGGCCACCTATCAGAACATGGTGCCGGTGCTCGGCGTGCTCTTCGGACTCATTTTTCTGGGTGAAAAGCTGCACATTTTGCAGTATCTTGGGTGTTTGTTAACGATAGCCGGAATTATGCTCTCACGCGGGAAAAGCAGATGAGCCTTTCCCAGGCAAGTCATTGTCCGGAAGCCAATCCGCTCCACCATCCCTGAAACGACATTCTACTCCAAATCAGCGCATATGCCATTCCGTTTTCATGCAGCAGCTCTCTCCATACTCGTCATGGCCCTGGCGGCCCTTGTGCCAGTTTCCGCCGTTGCCCAGGACGATGAACGTCCCATGACCATACAGTTCAGCAGGAGTTTTGACCGGTTTGTCTTCATTGATGAAATCGGCATTCAGTTATCCCTGGCCAAGCTGTACGAATCGTACCTCGACATTGAAACATACCGCCTGGACTCCGGTGACCTGCTCGGGCTTTCCCTTGAGGGCAATATTACCGGCACCTACAGGGGTTTGCGGGTCAACAGCCAGGGGTCGGTCCTGCTGCCGCAGGCGGGACTGCTTCCCGTCCGTGGCCTGCTCTTTTCCGAAGCAGCCGAGCGCATTGCGGAGCGCCTGTCTGAAGAGCTGCCCGGCACCAAAATCAGCCTTTTCATCGATCACCCCAGGGCGGTAAAAATTCATGTCGTAGGCAATGTGCCTTTCTCCGGGCCGCATCTTGTACTGGCACAGACCCGGCTGGACCAGGCCATATTCCATTCCTTCTTTCAACCCACACCCAGCGATGAAGAGGAAGAAGCTGCTGTAATGCCGGTGGAAGATCCACTGTCTCCCATCAATATGCTGGCCAATAAATACCCTGATGAGTTTGTAGCGAGCAACCAGTATGCCCTGCGCAACATCAGTGTCACCCGGACCGACGGCACCGTGCTGACCGCAGACCTGATCCGCTACCTCAGGACCGGAGACAATGAAGCCAATCCTGTGGTCAATGAAGGCGACATAATCCATATCAACCGGTTCCATGCCTACAATCCACGGATATCCATCAGCGGGGCCGTGCATCGCCCCCTAGAACTGGAATTCCGTGATGATGATACGGTTGACAGGCTTATCCGCATGGCAGGTGGCAAAACCTATGACGCTACCGTAGACCAACTTCGGGTCGTCCGGCGATCGGATCAGGGGCTGCAGGAGATCGTGCTCGACGACGCTACGGCTATTGCCGGATATGAAGTGCAGCCCAACGATCGGCTGATCATTCCTTTTGATCGTGATAAAAGGGCGACTCACAACGTTCAGGTGTATGGAGAGGCTCAATTCACCGGACGGTTACCTATCAAGGATGGTGAAACCAGCCTTTTCGAAGTCCTGCAGGTGACGGGGGGATTGACTGATCAGGCCCTGCCTCATGCCGCCTATCTGCTTCGCACGCGTCCCGGACAAACCGAGTTCGGAACCCGTCCCGCGTTCAGCCCAACGAGACTCCGCCGGGTATCGGATCAATACGAACAGGGATTCGAATACCTCAATTTGGAGGCACTGTTGATCAGCAATCGGGTTTACGTGGATCTCACGGACGAGGACCAGCTCAGAAGTGTAAAATTGTTTGACGGTGACCGCTTGCACATCCCGAAAGATGACGGGACGATCTTCGTATTCGGCCAGGTCAACCAGCCCGGCTACTACAACTTTGAGGATGGCAAAAGCGCCGATGCCTATATCCGCCAGGCCGGAGGGCTGGCGCTGTCCGCCGATGAGGACCGGATTTTCATTGTCAAGGCACAGACGGACGCCTGGTTCCGGCCCGGCGACGTCCGCATTGAACCCGGAGACCTGGTCTTTGTCGACCGCGTTCCGTTTGACGAGCTTCAGGCCGCACGGGCCTATGATCTGCAGAAACGCGCCCAGCGCAACAGCAACATCCAGCTGATAATGACCGGCCTGACCACCATTACCAGTATCATCACGGCCTACATAGCCGTTACCCGATAAGCCTCAACCCGGATCCCACCGCAATTCCAACAGAAAAAATGAGCACAGAAAATCAGAAAGAGATCAACATCCTGGATGTTCTCATTGCCCTGGCAAAACACAAGTTCTTCATCATCAAACTGGTGTTTTCCATCACGCTGATTGCACTGATCATCAGCCTCGTCTGGCCGAAAACCTACAAGTCCAGCAGCACTTTCATTCCCGTCACGCAACAGCGTGGACTCCCCGCCGGCGTGGCCGGCATGCTGGGCGGTGCAATTTCCCTACCCATGGATATACCCCGTGTAAACACCGAGGTTTTTATCAATATCCTGAGAAGCCGGGAGCTCCGAGAGGATGTTATCAATACATTCAATTTTCGTGAGATTTACGGATCCGAGCTTATGGAAGAGTTGTTGTTACAACTTGACAGTGACATCCTAATCAATGAAAACCGTGAGGGTGGATTTGGATTCAATCCGATTTTTTCAATAAATCTCTCTTTTACAAGCAGGGAGCCCGAACTGTCCCGGGATGTTGTCAGCTATATACTGGACCGTCTCAACCAGAAAGTGCAGGAAATAAATCTGGAGAATGCGCTTGAACACCTACAATTGCTCGAAGAACGATACCAGAAGAACCTTTCGGATCTGAAGGCGGCAGAGGACTCCCTGCAGCGTTTTCAGGAGGCGTATGGCATACTGGAGGTGGAGGAACAGGCAAAACAGCTCGTACAGAAACTTGGTCAGCTTAAGGCTTCCAGCATCGAGACCGAAATGCGCATGGCCGTCCTGAGTCAATCGGTGGGACCCGATAACGTCGAACTTATCAACATGAGGAGGATGAGGGAGGAGTACGATCGGCAGTACGAGAGCCTTCTCCGGCAAAGCGAAGGCGAGGCCATCAGGGCCAATGCCTTCCATCCGTTGCTTGACATGCCGGAACTTGGAATCCGGTATTTCCGGCTGTTCCGGGAGGTGCAGATCCAAGCCAAGATACTCGAAGCCATTTTCCCGCAGCTCGAGAGTCAGCGCATGATCGTAGCCGCAGGCCAGCGCGGCATCCAGGTTATTGATCCGCCTGTGGTACCGACCTACAAAGACAGCCCGAAACGTGCCCTGATCGTTCTGGGCGGTATGTTTTTCAGCATATTCTTGGCGTTGACCATTGTCCTGTTACGGGAAATGTACGAACACGGAAAGCAGACCAATTCCGATAATTACAGGAAGCTTAATGAACTGGGCGAGCATTTCCGTTTCAGGAGGAAGGTTTCTGACGCTGCCGCATCCGACAACAACACCTAAACCACCAAAGCGTTGTTCTCAGCGATGACCAGACAGCTGGAGAAAGTTCCGGTCCAGACCTGGCTTCTCCTCGGCGGAATCCTGTTGTACCTGACTTCTTTCTTTGTGGTCCGGTTCCTTGGATTTATATATGCTGTTCCTCTGATCCTTATACTGCCACTGATTGTTTGGTATATGGCACAATCAGTGATCAAACCGATTCTGATCCTGATCCCCATGATTGTTGCCACCTATCTCGGCAACGTTATAGCTTTCATCCCTGAAGGCACAGTTCCCCTGACCCTGTTTCAGATTCTACTTCTCGCCACGATCATCGTTTTTTTGCTTCATTACCTATCCATGAGTCAAGACCGGTTCCGGATTATTGGTATTGAGCTGGAATTGTTGCTGATACTCACGCTGATAAGTTTTTCCATAATATATTCTCCCAACCGGGAGGGGGCCCTGCTGAACCTGACCCGAATACTTTTTTTGATCACGCTGGTCTATCTGATTATCAACATTCTCAAGGAACACAAGTATTTCAATGTAATATTCCTTCTATTGACGATTACTGCTGTGATTCTAGGCCTGCTATCCATTCGCGCTACTCTGCTAGACCCTCTGACAGCAGTGCTGAATCTTCGTGCTGGCGGCACCCGGATCTTTGGTCGCGGTGCCATTACAGTAGAGGATCCCAACGTTTTTGCCACGCTTTTTTTCCTGCCAATTGCTTTTACAACGTCGATATTCTTATCAAAACTCAATTTGTTAAAAAGAGTTTCGGCCTTGTCTGCCCTGCTGGTTCTTACGGCAGGGCTGGCTTCCACATACTCACGAAGTGCCTGGATTGCCACAGCCTTTTTGCTGCTTATGCTGATAATTTATTACCGTCAGTACAAACTAATGGCCTTTGCTGTGGCTTCGGTTCTGATTATAATTATTTCAGTACCAGAACTTAGAAGTATGTCCCTGGGTATATTCAACCGGGTTCTGGATATTTTTTCCGGCTCAACCGACGACTCCTCTCGGATTCGGGTTTTACTTGGCCTTGCCGGAATGAACATGTTTTTTGACTCATGGATGATGGGTGTCGGCTACCGTGGGTTTCCGATGAAATTCACCGATTATTTCACTACGCAGGAATCCATAGGTGTCGTGGAACCACACAATGTCATCTATGAAATACTTGCTGAATTAGGAATAATTGGCTTTGGACTGTTTTTATTTTTGATAGCGGCAATATTCAGAAGAGCATCTCAAAATGTGCGATTGGCTGCTTCAGAAACCGATAAAATCATTGCAACGACTTTGATCTGCTCACTTACTGCCTATATCATTTTTTATCAATTTTATGGGGGAGCACTGGTGTCCACCAGTATCTGGACAATTGTTGGTTTGATTTTTGCTCATAGCGCTTTCGTTCCCAAGTTGAAAAGGTAATATGAAATATTCATGACCGTATCAGTGTCACAAAAAAGTATGACTAAAATAGTCATGAATATTCTATGTGTCCTTATGAATCCTATGATTTTAATCACATGAACCGAAGGTCGCGAAGCGCTATGTCCATGACCGTCGCCCGGTCACACAGGAGTATGATTAAAAACGTCATGGACATTCTATCTGACCTTATGAATCCAACATTTTAAACAGATGAAATCTTGGTCAAAGCGACATTTAGAGCGTTTGAAGACGTCGGATTTTTTCAAGAATTCATTGATAATGGTTACGGGTACTGGACTGGCCCAACTCATTCCAGTTCTCATAATTCCTGTTATTTCCAGACTATACTCTCCCTCTGAAATAGGAATTCTCGCAACATTTATTTCAATATTCGCAATTATTTCCATTGTAGCAGGCGGTCGATATGAGTACGCCATCATCATGCCTGAATCTGACAAGGCTGGAAGCCGCCTTTTTCAAATTTCATTCCTTTTGTGTTTGCTGACCGGGCTTCTTGTTTTTGTCTTTGTATCAGTCAGTGGAATTGTTTCTTCCCGTTTTCTAGACGAATCAGTCCTTGGACCCTGGCTATGGCTTCTACCGGTGGCAATCACCGCCCAAGGACTCTTTATGTCATTTAACTTTGCTCTAAACCGATATAAAAAGTATCAGGATATTGCCATTGGAAAAGTTTCTCAAAACAGCACCGTTGCTATTGTTCAAGTTACGGGCGGTTTGCTGGGTTGGGGTGCAGGAGGGTTGATTTTAGGAAAAACAATTGGTGTTGCAGTCTCAACCCTTTGGTTGTTTCTTGTTGCACTTAAGAAAATTCCACAGATTTTTATAAAGGAACCATTCTACAGTATTAAAGAAACTGCTGCAGAATATTATCGATATCCAAAATACAATGCCCCTCTTGCCTTCTTAAACAGTGTTTCAAGTAATTTTCCGGTAATACTGTTCATCACTTATTTTACTGATTCCATTGCTGGATTCTATTCCATGGCGTTACGGATTTGCTCTGCACCTGTGCAAATCATCTCAGTAGCAATCAGCCAGGTCGTTGGTAAAAGATTAGCTGAGGTACACCATGAAAATGGAGATGTTCGAAAGTATGTTATTAAAATACTTTACTATCTGATTTTTATAGGCTTGATTCCTTTTGGTTTACTATTCATCGCGGGCCCTCCATTCTTCAGTTTTTTACTCGGACCGGAGTGGGCTGAAGTTGGTTACTACATCAGGATCCTGACTCCATATATCTATCTGAATTTTGTAACGCAGCCATTGAGCTATCTTCCGTTGCTCTATAACCAGCAAAAAAGAACATTAGTAATATACTCGACTTCACTCATACTTCGCATATTGGCAATTTTTGTTGGGATATGGATGAGTGCATTTTACGTATCTTTAATCCTGTACTCAGCAGTGGGTATTGCCATTTCATTGTACTACATCTATTGGTATCTTAGTATTTGTAAAAAAAATACTGATAATTGAGAAAATCTTGGCAGACAGGTCATGAAATATCAATAAATAATCTCAAAGTAACTCCATGCGTAACCTGATTAGAAATTTCATTTTTCAATCCCAGATCAACTACGTATCAAGTAGATTTCTAAAGCCTTTTTCCATTTTAATACCTTCAAAATTAAAAGTTCCCATACACGGTTTTTTTAAAGTTAGAATCGATCGCAACACATTCTTTTACCTTGAAGGATTCTATACAAGCGCATTATCAAGGATGGTTTTTTGGGGTGGCATCAAAGGATTTGAATATGGATCTGTAAGGGTATTCATGGAAATGATAAGAAACGCATCGATTTTCCTGGATATTGGTGCAAATATCGGCTACTACTCCATCCTTGCTGCAAAATGCAATCCCCACATTAAAATCCTTGCTTTCGAACCCTTTCCTGATGCAATTACAGCATTCGAAAGAAATATCAACAAAAATCAAATCCAGGATATTGACATAGTCGGATATGCTCTCTCCAACAAGGAAGGGAAGACCGATTTTTATTACAGGGTTGACAACAATTTTAAGCAGCAAAAATTAGAACTGGCAGGAGACAATAGTCTTGTAAATTTTAAAAATGATGAGAGAGAAAAAATCACAGTTGAAAGTATAACACTAGACAAATATTTATCAAAACATCCGGTCGAAACAGTTGATATCATAAAAATCGACACGGAAACTACCGAGTACCTGATACTTCAAGGCGCCATCGATACCATAAAAAAATTCAGGCCTGTCATCTTTTGCGAGGTTCTGAAGGGTTTTCATGAATCCGAAATTGAAAGTTATTTCAATGAGCTTGATTACTTGTTTTATTTAGTTGAGCCCAATTCGTTAAAACCTTGTACCTCTATTTCCCAAATTGATGAAGAAAAAAATGATTTTATTTTTGTCCCGAAAGAAAAATCAGATCTGATCAAGGCCTTCTTATGAATGTTGCCATCATTTCCCATCTCTACCCTAATCAGCGCTACCCCGGGAAAGGAACATTTATCCGATCCCTGCATGATGCTATTTCAAAAAGAGCATCTGTTGAAATGATTGTGCCTACCGTTTACTCTTTTCCTTATACAGAGAAATGGGATTACACTCATGCCGAGTTTCTGACAGCAAATGAGGCTACGCGGGTTCGTTACCTATCATTCCCAAGAGGTAGATTCCCGAAAATCACAACGGCAAGCTTATCCCGTGCAATTACCCGCCACATTAGCAAGTCCAACTATGACCTGGTTCATGTGAACTGGCTTTATCCTGATGGCCTGGCTATCCCAAAAATTAAATCCCTCGGTATTCCCTGTGTTCTTTCCATTCATGGCAGTGACTGGTACCTCACACAAGAAAATCCCGAGCATAGCAATCTGGTCAGAATGTCTTTATTCCAGTCCGATGCCATTCTCACCGTTGGCACAAGACTGAAAAAAAATATCCTCAAGGTCTATCCAGAACTGGATGGACGGATACATGTAACATATAATCCTGTAGATTTCAACAAGTTCCAACCGGACATGTCACGAGACTCAGCACTCCGGACAACCGGCTGGGATCCGCGTAAAAAGCATATTTTATGCGTAGCCAATATCATTAGTGTCAAAGGCGTGGATCTGCTTCTTGAGGCATTCCGAGGGCTTGCCGACAAAAATGTGATCCTCCATATAATCGGCAATGTCCCTGATACACCGTATTCACGAAGCATACTTGAGCTGATCGGGAAAACCAGAAATGTTGAACTTCATGCCCCGGTTTCACACGACGAGATCATCCCTTATTACCATTCCTGCGACTTTCTTGTTCTACCAAGCAGACGCGAGGGCTTTGGATTGTGTCTGGCCGAAGCCATTGCATGCGGCAAGCCCGTGATTGCAACAAACAGCGGCGGACCAGAGGATATTGTGCGCAAGGAGAATGGCTTCCTGGTCCCGACAGAAGATGAGCATGCCCTCCGTGAGAAAATGGAACTGCTGCTGTCAGAGCCATTTCCATACAATCCAAAACAGATTTCCATGAGCATTCAGGACAGCTTTAGCGAAAAAAGGGTGACTGACCACCTTGAAAGAATTTACCGCAGCGCCTTGACAAACACATCAAGGCCTTGATTTTTTTTTTACCTTTTAATCAGTATAATTCACTCCTTAATTGCCCTATTTGCTTCGCATAACGGCAATTTCACAATTCTTTTTCAGCGTTCCCTCCTCCCATGTTGCAAATCATACAAAATCTTAAATCCGGTGACACCATCCTTGAGGAAGTGCCCATACCTCATACAGGCAGGGGCAAAGTCCTTATAAAAACACATCGCAGCCTGGTCTCTCTGGGAACTGAAAAAAT
>SLNO01000018.1 GCA_007132975.1 Balneolales bacterium | reverse complement strand
TGATAAAATCGGCGGTATACTCCTTGAACACGGCACGAATGTCGGCCATGCTTTTGTAGGCCAGCGTGGGTGGTTCGCTGTATGCGCCTTTGCACAGCCTGACGTCGGCGTTGTCGCGTACCAGCGCGGCCACATCCTCCCTGCTCCGGAACAGATAGGCCTGGATCACAATGCCCACATGCCGGCCGTATTCTTTCCTTGCTTCATGAAACAGGTCGAGCGTGCGCTGGGTATAGTCCGAACCCTCCATGTCTATTCGCACAAACTGGTCCAGCTCCCTGGCTTTGTCCAGCAAAGTAAACAGATTGTCACGACAGTATCCGGTATCGATATCAAGCCCGAGCATGGTCAGTTTGATGGATATGGTGGCATCCAGTTTCTGGTCGCGGATCCCCTCCAACAAATCACAGTACTCGCCGGTTGTTGTGTCGGCTGTTTCCCGGTCCGTGACATTCTCGCCAAGCAGGTCAAGGGTCACCGCTATCCCCTTTTTGTTCAATGCTTCAACCTTTGGCGCCGCCTGGGGAAAGTCCTCTCCGGCAACAAATCTTTTGGCTAAAAAAAAGGGCAGTTGCATTCTGGTTCGATTGAATAGGAGGAAAGAGAAGAAATAATGGTTTCCGACAGTATACGATTTTTCGGATTATTTCCATATCCAGGCAAGGCTGCGGAGCCTGGCGCACACACGGACCGCCGATGCCGGCACGGGGAGAATGGAGGAGTGCTCCCCGGCTTGTCCGGCACTCTTCCATGGCGAAAAAGGAGCGGATGTATCCAGAAATTTTGTAGCAAATCTGCCAGATTATTATATTGGCTCGATCAATCGCCCGGAGGTTTGACGAATTTTTCAGGCATTTATACCGTTCGTCGCTGATTCATATAATTACCAAAATGGACTTTTTTTCGCTTGCAATTATTATTGTATATGTCCTGCTGAGCCTTTCACTTCTGGTGTCCCTTGTGAGGGTTATCATCGGACCGAGCCTTCCAGACCGGGTTGTGGCGCTTGACCTCATCGCTTTTGTGGTGATCAGCCTGATAGCAACCTATGCCATCTCATCAGGGCACCCTGTTTACCTTGATGTGGCCATCGTTCTTGCCCTTGTTGCGTTCCTGGGTACCATAGCGTTTGCCCGCTTTGTGTTCATGAGGGCCAAAAAATACAAGGAGGAGGGAACCAATGTCTGAAGTCATTGCAGGTATACTGCTTATTTCGGGTGGATTTTTTGTCCTGGTTGCCGCCGTTGGCATCCTGCGGCTGCCCGATATCCTGATGCGGATGCACGCATCCACAAAGGCAGGTACGCTTGGAGCCGGACTCATTCTTCTGGCTGTGGCATTTACCTATGGTGAGATCGGGATTATTTCCCGTGCCATCGCCACCATCGTTTTCATCCTCATGACAGCTCCGGTAGCCGCCCACACCATCGGCCGTGCCGCCTACAAGAGCGGTTCGAAATTCTGGAAGGGCACTATTGTCGACGACCTCAAAACCTATTACGAGCGGTCGGGGATGCCGGGGCACAAAGCCGGCGAGCTGCCGAAAGATGACTGAGTTTGCGTGTTGTCCCTTTGGACGGCACAACCTGGAACAAAGACTACATATCGTTCAAAATCCTAGTTTATGAACGTTTCAACAACTTATAGCGGATCAGGACAACCCGGAATTAAAATGGCCGGTGGCGGCAGGAGGCTTTCATGCTGATCGTTGTCGCCCTGATTTTCGCTGTCGCCCTGGTTTCTCCCTGGATCCACCGCCTGTTCAAGGAAAAGGCGGGATGGATACTCGCCCTGTTGCCCTTCGGGAGCTTCCTCTACCTGGCATCCTGGTTGCCGCACATTGCAGCCGGCAATGTCGTACAGCAGTCCACAACCTGGGTTTCATTGGCCCTGTTTGAGGTCAATCTTGCGTTTTATCTGGACGGCCTGAGCCTTATGTTCGGCCTCATCATCACCGGTATAGGTACGTTCATTGTATTGTACGGAAGCGGATACCTGAGCAAATACGCCTACCTTCCAAGGTTCTATTGCGCCATTCTCCTTTTCATGGGGTCCATGCTCGGGGTGGTACTGGCGGACAACCTGATCAGCATTTTCGTTTTCTGGGAGCTCACAAGCTTCACCTCGTTCATCCTAATCGGTTTCACGCACGAACAGGAAAACTCACGCAAGGCGGCGCTCCAGGCACTTCTGGTGACCGGCATCGGCGGGCTTGCGCTTCTGGCCGGACTCGTACTCATGGGTTTTGCCACAGGCCATTGGGAAGTTTCGGCTCTGCTCAACGAGGGTGACATCGTCCGCAACCATCCATATTACCTGGCCATCCTGATCCTGGTTCTTGGCGGCGCCTTCACCAAATCCGCCCAGTTTCCCTTCTCGTTCTGGCTTCCCGGAGCCATGGCGGCGCCGACACCCGTCAGTGCCTATCTCCACTCCGCAACTATGGTCAAGGCCGGTGTCTATCTGCTGGCCCGTCTCAACCCGGTCCTCGGCTCCACTGAAATCTGGCTCTACCTTGTGGGTGGATTTGGACTGGCCACTCTGCTCATAAGCGCCTGGCTATCGCTCAGTTTCACGGATATGAAGCAGATACTGGCTTATTCCACCGTGATGGCCCTGGGCACCATGACCATGCTGATCGGTCTGGGTACCGAAATTGCCATGAAGGGCCTGGCCGTCTACATCCTCTCGCATGCCATGTACAAGGGGGCCCTCTTTATGGTGGCCGGCGCCGTGGATCACGAAGCCGGCACCCGAGATGTCCTGAAGCTTGGCGGACTCAGGCCCCTGATGCCCATCTCCTTTGCGGCGGCCGCGCTGGCTGCCATCTCAATGGCAGGCATACCACCGCTTTATGGCTTCATTGCCAAAGAACTCGTTTATGAGGCCGCCCTGGAGGCTCCGCTCTGGCCGGTAATCGTCATTTCGCTGGCTGTGATCGCCAATATCGCCATCGTTGCGGCTTCGGCCATTGTTGTGATCCGGCCGTTCCTCGGCGCCAAAGTGGAAACACCCAAAAAGGCGCATGAAGCACCCCCTTCCATGTGGATCGGCCCGCTCTCGCTGGCGGTCCTCAGTGTGCTTTTCGGCGTGCTGCCATTTCTGGTGGACAAGTCACTGATGGTGCCGGTCGCATCCAGCGTCTACGGATTCCCCATAGACTTCTACCTGTCGCTATGGCACGGCATCAACCTTCCGCTGATATTGAGCATCCTGACCCTTGCCGGCGGCATCCTGATATACAGGTTCTGGGATGGTTTGCGGGAGTCTTCGCTCATGAAGATCTACCAGGCAGGGTTTGCGATGGGGCCGATCAAAGGGTATGACGGTCTCGTGGCCGGTCTTCTGAGCCTTGCAGGATGGCAGACCCGGACCATACAGAACGGCCTGATGTCCAACTACCTGATCACCATCCTTGTCACGCTGCTTATAGCTGTCGGATACACATTCCTGGCAAAATCGGGACTGGTCTGGAATCCAAGCTTTGAAAATGTGCTGGTCCAGGAGTGGGCGCTGGCGATTGCGATCATCGTCGCTCTTGGGATCATCCTTGCATTTGGGCACTCCCGCCTCACCATGGTCATCGGTGCCGGTGTTGTCGGTTTCGGCCTGGCGCTGATCTACCTCATGCATGGCGCCGCCGACCTGGCCATGACCCAGGTGCTGGTGGAAACACTGACCGTGATCCTGGTTGTGCTGGTCCTTATCCACGTTCCCAAGATCAAGGATGCCCGGAGCAAGACCTCTAAGGTACGCGACGGTGTCATTGCCGTCAGTGCCGGAGCCATGATGACCCTGCTGATACTGGCCGTTACCGCAACGCCATTCGACGCCTTCATTTCCGAGTTCTATGCCGAGGCAAGTTACCCGCTGGCCCACGGCCGGAACATCGTGAATGTGATCCTTGTGGACTTCAGGGCGCTTGATACCATGGGCGAGGTGGTCGTGGTTGCCATTGCCGGCCTGGCGGTGTATGCCCTCATCAAAATGAAACGTTTCGGATCGGCCGACAGCCCGGACTCCCGGAGCGCGGATTCGTCCGGTGCCGCATCCAAACAAGGAAAGACGTTATGAAAAGCCTGATTCTCCATACGGCCACGCGGTTGATGATCGGTGTTCTGGTCCTCTTTTCGCTGTTTTTGTTCTTCCGCGGACACGATGAGCCCGGAGGAGGTTTCATCGGAGGCCTGGTTGGCGCCGGGGCGTTTACTCTGTACGCCATAGCCTTTGGCACCGAAGCGACGCGCCAGGTCTTGCGCATCCACCCGATAACCCTCATCGCATACGGTCTGCTCAGTCTGGTGGTGAGCGGGCTCATCCCCATGTTTATAGCCGAGCCTTTTCTGACGGGCAAGTGGCTCTTCATTGAATGGGGGGCATTCGACACAAAGCTTAGCACGCCCCTGCTGTTCGATATCGGGGTTTACCTGTGTGTGGTGGGCTTCATCGTCACCGTCATTTTTTCACTCGAAGAAGAAGGGTAGTCTGATTTTATGGATACGATACTTCCCATTATAGCCGGAGCCATTTTCGCAACGGGCATCTACCTGCTGCTGAGGCGAAGCCTGATACTGACGATCATCGGCATCATCCTCATCAGCAACTCCGTGAACCTGGCGCTGTTTTCACTTGGACGCCTGACAACGGAGAACCCGCCGCTTATCAAGGCGGGCAGCCTCGAGCCGCTGGCGCCGTTTGCAAACCCGCTGCCGCAGGCGCTTATCCTCACCGCTATTGTTATCGGCTTCGGACTGCTGGCTTTTGCCCTGGCACTGGCCTACCGGAGTTACCGCGAGCTGGGCACCGTGGACCAGGATGAGCTGCTACAGGATGCCGAGGACACTGCCGCGGCCATAGTCCCCAGGGATGACTTCAAGAAGGGAGGGGACGCATGAACGGAATGCTTGTACTTCCTGTGGCCATCCCCCTGATCACAGCTACGCTGGGATTGCTTTTCCGGAAATCGTCTCAGCTCCAGCGCTGGATCGGAGTGCTTGGGGCGGTGGCGCTTCTGGGTTCGGCTGTGGTGCTTTTCCGCGATGTGTATGCGGACGGCATCCAGGTCCTGCAGCTTGGCAACTGGGCGGCGCCGTTCGGCATCACACTGGTTGCCGACATGCTTACCATGCTCATGGTCGGCATATCCGCCATCATGGGACTTATCATCGCCATCTATTCGCTGTACGATATTGACAAGGAGCGGGAGCGGTTCGGGTACTATCCGCTGCTGCACATCCTCATCATGGGCGTGAACGGAAGCTTCCTCACAGGTGATATTTTCAACCTCTATGTCTGGTTCGAGGTGATGCTTATCGCCAGCTTCATCCTGCTTGCGCTGGGTAACAGCAAAAACCAGCTTCAGGGTGCGCTCAAGTACGTTTTTATCAACCTGTTTTCATCGCTGGTCTTCCTTTTCGGCGTGGCGCTGCTTTACGGTATGACCGGCACGCTCAACATGGCCGACCTCGCCGTTCGGCTTCCGGAAGTTGAAAACACCGGGCTGGTAACCACCACGGCCATGATTTTCATGGTCGCTTTCGGCATCAAGGCCGCGGTCTTCCCGCTCTTTTTCTGGCTGCCGGCCTCATATCATACGCCACCGGTGGCCATTTCCGCCATATTCGGCGGTCTGCTTACCAAGGTGGGCGTCTATGCCCTTATCCGCGTGTTTACGCTGCTGTTCACTGTGGAAAGCGCCCACAATGACTACCTGCACACCATCCTTCTCTGGGTTGGCGGGTTCACCATGGTCATCGGCGTCCTCGGGGCGGCTTCGCACATGGAGTTCCGCAAGATCCTCTCCTTCCACATCGTGAGCCAGATCGGCTACATGATCATGGGACTGGCGTTCAACACCGCGATGGGTATCATGGGTGCCATTTTCTATGTGCTGCACAACATCCTCGCCAAATCCAACCTCTTCCTGATCAGCGGTGTGGCCCAGCGGCTGCTTGGCACATTTGAACTCAAGAAGATGGGCGGGTTGTACAAGCATTATCCGTTCCTGGCGGTGCTGTTCCTGATATCCGCGTTCGCGCTTGCGGGGTTCCCGCCTCTGTCGGGTTTCTGGGCCAAATTGAGCCTTGTCAAAGCCGGCCTTTCCATCGAGCAGTATGTGATCACCGGTGTGGCCATTCTGGTGGGGCTGCTCACTCTGTTCTCCATGACCAAGATCTGGCTTACGGCCTTCTGGAGCCCGGTACCGGATGAAAAACCGGAACATTTTGGCAAAATACCGCTCTTCGGAGCCGGAAAACTGTACATCCTGATGATCCCGGTCATGATCATCGCCGGCCTGATCATCATGGTCGGACTCTACGCCCAGCCGCTTTTGGAGCTGTGCATGACCGCTGCCGAGCAGCTTCTCGATCCATCCGTTTACATTGAAGCCGTATTGGGACCGCAATGAAACGTCCATGACCGGGCATCACCCGGACACGCAGGAGCATGATTGCAAATGTCATGGGCATTCTATGTGATGACATGAATCCAAGGTTTTAAAACACATGAAATGTCCATGACCGGACATCTACCGGTCACACAGGAGTATGATTAAAAACGTCATGGACATTCTATCTGACCATATAAATCCTACATTTTAAACAGATGAAAATTTTCCTCTTCCATATAATACTGGCGTTGATCTGGACCGCCGTCACGGCCACGTTTTCCTTTGGGAACCTGCTTATCGGCCTGATTTTGGGCTATTTCGTGCTGATGGTGGTGGGACCAGCATTCGACCAGAGCAATTACACCCGCCGCCTCTGGAAGGGGATCACGCTCATCCTGTACTTCCTCAAAGAGCTGGTGATGTCCAGCATCCGTGTAGCCATTGACGTGATGCGGCCTGGCCCCTTCCGCATGAAGTCGGGCGTTGTCGATATTCCGCTGGATGTGACCTCCGACATTGAGATCACCCTGCTGGCCAACATGATCTCCCTGACTCCCGGAACGCTGAGCATCGAGGTATCCGACGACAAGAAAGAGCTGTTCATCCACGCCATGTACATCGATGAGGGTGTAGAGCAGGTACGGGAGTATATCAAGAGCGGCATGGAACAGCACATCATGGATGTGACCCGGGGCGTTGACCGCAAAGGATAGCTCTTCAACGGAACTGCGCGGTCTCTGAAAAACAGGATTCGGGTGGATGCGTATCCGCCCATCTGATTCTTCCTGGCTCAATAATCGCTTGTTTCAGGAACACCGGCAGGCGGGCCGGCGTTGTATCAGGTTGTCAATACCGGTATCTTGTTCCGCTTCCCGGTATCCCTGCACAAATCCCTTTCCTTTTTTGGTATTCCCATGAGTTCCTCACGGACAGAGTCGACTTTGAAAAACAAACCAGACCAGAATGTCCATAATGGTGAAAATGGCAAATCCTCCCTGACACCCATCCTGGTCAAGGGAGCGCGGGTGCATAACCTGAAGAACATTGATGTCACCATTCCGCGCAACAAGCTGACGGTTGTTACCGGTGTGAGCGGAAGCGGCAAATCGAGCCTTGCATTCGACACTATCTACGCAGAGGGGCAGCGCCGTTATGTGGAGAGCCTCTCAAGTTACGCCCGGCAGTTCCTGGAGCGCATGGACAAGCCGGACGTTGATTTCATGCAGGGCATTTCACCGGCCATGGCCATCCAGCAGAAAAACACCACGTCGAATCCGAGGTCGACCGTCGGCACCACCACCGAGATCTACGACTATATGAGGCTGCTGTTCGCCCGCGTGGGCCGTACCATCTCGCCGGCCTCCGGGGAGCCTGTGCGTAAGGACACACCGCAGATAGTAGCGGAAGAGCTGATCGCGAAACTGGACGAAAAACAGCGTTTTTACGTGCTGATCCCGGTCAGCATGGAGAAGAACAAGAAGATGCGTGCCGAGCTGGAGATCTTCAAACAAAAGGGGCTGAATCGCATCCTCCTTCCCGATGAGCAGATGGTGGATCTGAGCCGTGACGAAGTGGACCTGAAGAAATACCATCCCGACCAGGTGCGCGTGGTGGTCGACCGGCTTGCCATGAAAAAGGACGACGACGAGTTCCGCACCCGTATCGTGGATTCGGTTGAGACGGCTTTTCTGGAAGGGCGCGGACGCTGCTACATCAAGCTTCACAAGGGCGATGAACTGCTGTACAGTGAGCGGTTTGAACGCGACGGCATCGATTTCACCGAGCCCACGCCGCAAATGTTCTCCTTCAACAACCCGTTCGGGGCGTGCCGCAGCTGCGAGGGGTTTGGACGCGTGCAGGGCATCGACGAGGACAAGGTGATCCCGGATCCCGAGCTTTCCATCAGGGGCGGTGCCATCCAGCCGTTCAACTCCCCAAAATTCGGGCAAAACCTGAAGTTGCTGGTCAAGGTGGCTGCTCGTCACAGCCTGCCCATCGACGACCCCTACCAGTCGCTTTCCAGGGACGTCAAGCACATCATCTGGTACGGGAAGGATGAGTACCCCGGCATCCATACCGTGTTTGAGCAGGTACGGGCGGAATTCTACAAAGTGCACATGCGCGTGTTCTATGCGCGATATCGTGGCTATTCCCGGTGTCCGGAGTGCGACGGCTATCGCGTGCGGCGCGATTCGCTCTACGTGAAGATCGCCGATATGCACATCGGGCAGATATCGGAGATGACCATCGGCCATGCCCGCCGCTTCTTCGATGAACTGGAGCTCACCGAATTCGAGATGGGCGTGGGCGGACAGATCCTATACGAAATCCGCGAGCGTCTGCGCTACCTTGACGAAGTGGGCCTGCACTACATCACGCTCAATCGCCTAA
This sequence comes from Balneolales bacterium, assembly GCA_007132975.1. Classification (GTDB taxonomy): domain Bacteria; phylum Bacteroidota; class Rhodothermia; order Balneolales; family Natronogracilivirgulaceae; genus SKNL01. Next base: position 40,233 of record SLNO01000018.1, on the reverse strand, counting down.
CCAACACGCTCAGCGGCGGGGAGGCGCAGCGCATCAACCTGGCCAACGCCCTGGGCAGCTCGCTGATCGGCAGCCTCTATGTGCTGGACGAGCCGACCATCGGTCTGCATCCGCGCGACAACGACCGGCTGATCCGCATCCTCAGGACTCTCCGCGATATCGGCAACACCGTCCTGGTGGTGGAGCACGATCCCGAGATGATCCGCGCGGCCGACAACCTGATCGACATCGGACCATTCGCTGGGCGGCACGGTGGCGAAGTGTGCTACTCCGGCGACTATGAAGGTCTGCTCACATCCAAAACGCTCACCGGAAAATACCTCAGCGGCAAAAAGGCCATCGCCGTGCCGGAAAAACGCCGCAAGGTCAGCGGAAGGGAGATCGTGCTGGAGGGTGCATCCGAGCACAACCTGAAAAACGTGACGGTGCGCCTGCCGCTCGGCAAGCTGGTCTGCGTGACCGGCGTCAGCGGCTCGGGCAAATCCACCCTCATCCACCGGACCCTCTACGCGGGCATCATGAAGGAGTTGGGCGTGTACAATGACCGCGTCGGGCGGTTCAAGTCGCTCAAGGGCCTGCAGTACGTTGACGGGGCCGAGATGGTGGACCAGACGCCGATCGGACGCTCGAGCCGGTCCAACCCCGCCACCTACACCAAGTCCTTCGACGGTATCCGCGACCTCTTCTCGAAGACGCGCGAGGCGAAGATCATGGGCTACACGGCCGGACATTTTTCGTTCAATGTGCCGGGCGGGCGGTGCGAAACCTGTCAGGGCGAGGGTGTGCAGACCATCGAAATGCAGTTTCTGGCGGACATCGAGCTGCCGTGCGAGGCGTGCGGCGGGACCCGGTTCCGAAAGGATGTGCTTGGCGTCAAATACCGCGGAAAGAACATCCACGATGTGCTCGAAATGTCCGTTTCCGAAGCGCTCGATTTCTTTGTGGACGAGAAGCAGATCGCTACCCGGCTTGAGGTTCTGGAGGATGTGGGGCTTGGCTATCTGCGCCTGGGGCAGAGCGGGACTACGTTATCGGGAGGCGAGGCACAGCGGGTGAAACTGGCGAAGTACCTTTCCCGCACCGAAAAGGAGCATATCCTCTATTTCTTTGACGAACCCACGACGGGACTTCATTTCGAGGACATTGCCAAGCTGCTGGAGTCGTTCAACCGGCTGATCGACCAGGGCCATTCCGTGATCATTATTGAGCACAATCTGGACGTCATCAAATCGGCCGACTGGGTGATCGATATCGGTCCGGAGGGCGGATTTGGCGGTGGGAATATTGTCTGCGAGGGTACGCCGGAGGATATAGCGCGTCATCCTGACAGCCTGACAGGGCGTTTTTTGAAAACGGTGCTTGCCTGACCTGTCAGAACAGCTCTGCCAGTTCCTCGGCTATCGCTTCCAGCAGTTCACGGTCGTTGTCGGTCATGGAGCCCCTGGTTTCAGAGTCAATGTCAATCTCCCCGATCAGCTCTCTGCCTTTGATGATGGGGACAACGATTTCGGACTCCACCTCCGGGCTGCAAGCGAGGTAGTTGGATTCGGCCTTCACATCGTTGACGATGAAGGTTTTTCGTGTTTCGGCTGCCTGACCGCAGATGCCGGTCCCGAACGGGATACGGACATGTTCGGTGGGTTCGCCTACATAGGGTCCCAGCACAAGCTGCTCCTTTGCAAGAGGGTCAACCATGTAGAAGCCGACCCAATCGTAGTGCGGGACTTCCCGGTGAAGCAAGGCGCAGATGTGCTGCATGGCCTCTTCTCTGTCAGCAGCTTCCCTAATAATGATTTTCGTTTTTTCGAGGAGCGAGTCCCAGGAAACTTCTTTCTGTGTCATGTTGCAATAAAAAGATCAAGCGTTTCGTGAATATATCCGCGAGGGATTTCACCCTGTGGCGTAATATACATAAAATTGACATCGAAATAATCTCTTGCAGGCCGCATCCACCCACTTCCCTTTTTCTTTTTTGCTTTCGAAACATTAGATTTCCACTGCGGTCATGTGATTTTCTGACCGGATCACAACTCATTTTCAATCCCACAGCAGGAAATGCCTATGGAAAAGCCCAAAGTTGCAGCCGAAAAGCCCTATGTGATGAAAATAGAGCCCGGGACCTATGCCTGGTGCGCCTGCGGGCTTTCGAATAACCAGCCCTACTGCGACGGGTCGCACAAGCCAACCTCTTTCCGTCCGGTCATCGAAAAGGTGACAGAGGAAAGAAATGTTGCCTGGTGCGGCTGCAAGCAGTCTGGCAACCCGCCCTTCTGTGACGGCTCTCACAACAAGTTGAAGGGGTGACCTGTTGTAATAAACACAGATAATCATTATTATTAATTACTTAAATAGTATTATCTGTGGTTGCCGCGAATATTTGAAAGCAAAGAAGGCAGCCCTAAGCATCCTCAGTTTAAGCACGCAACTATTTTCCGGTTATCATGGCGCGGCGGTTTCGATCCGGCCAGTTTGAGCGGCGAAGAAATCCGTAACAGTCGTGATACCTCAACAAATGGAGTTATCCCGTGTACCGCATTATTCAAACAGAAACGCTGGCGCCTACGATCAGCAAACTGGTTATTGAGGCCCCCCTTGTTGCCAGAAAGAGGAAAGCCGGCAACTTCGTGATTGTCCGTGCCACCCCGACCGGGGAGCGGATTCCGCTGACCATTGTGGATTCGGATCCGGAGGAGGGAACCATTGTGATCATTGTGCAGGCCATTGGCAAGACTACCCACATAATTTCCGGCCTGCGTGCCGGTGATCATTTTGAGGATGTGGTGGGTCCGCTCGGTGAACCAACCCCGGTTTCGGATTTCGGCACGGTGGTCTGTATTGGCGGCGGCGTGGGTGTCGCTGTCATCTATCCGATTGCCAAGGCACTGAAGGCGGCGGGCAACCGGGTGATCAGCATCATCGGTTCAAGAACGCGCGACCTGGTGATCCTGGAGGATGAGATGGCGGCGGTCTCGGATGAGCTTCTGGTCACCACGGACGACGGTTCTTACGGCACAAAAGGTTTTGTTACGGACGCCCTGCAGAAGATCATTGACGGGCAGGGCAATCCTGATGCGGTGTATGCCATAGGTCCGCTTCCCATGATGCGCGCGGTAGCCAATGTGACCCGCGGACCGGAGATCCGCACCTGGGTGAGCCTGAACCCGATCATGATGGACGGTACCGGAATGTGCGGCGCCTGCCGGGTGACGGTTGGTGATGAACTGAAGTTCGCATGTGTGGATGGGCCGGAATTCGATGCGCACCTTGTCAACTTTGATGAGCTGATCGCGCGAAACCGCACATACAGCGATCCTGAAAAGGAGTCGTTTGAAGCGTGGAAAAACTCAACCGAAACAACCGATTGCAGACACCAATGAGCGGTACCGGACAAACCAACAACAAGCCCGGCGCTGCCGGGCCGGATGGCAAAGTGGAGAAGCGCCGCAAGGTGATTGAAATTCCACCCAGGGAGCGCATGAAGATACCCCGGCACCTTCCGTACGAGCAGGATCCGGCGGAGCGCGTCACCAACTTTTGTGAAGTATCGGACGGTTTCAATCTCGAAAAGGCGTTTTCCGAGGCAAATCGGTGTCTTGAGTGCAACGATCCGGTCTGCATGAAAGCGTGTCCGGTCAATGTGGACATCCCCGCATTCATCCAATTGCTTTACGAAGGCGATTATGAGGGGGCCATCCGCAAGATCCGGGAATCAAACTACCTGCCGGCCATATGCGGTCGTGTTTGTCCGCAGGAAAACCTGTGCGAAAACAGCTGCATCGTCGGCAAGAAGCTGGAGCCGTTGGCCATCGGCAAAATGGAGCGGTTCCTTGCCGATTTCGAGGCGCGTAACGGCACGTTCACTCCGCCGCCGATCGCCGAATCGAAGGGACAGAAGGTGGCTGTGGTGGGATCGGGGCCCGGCGGGCTCACCGTTGCCGCAGAGCTGGCGCAAATGGGCTATGAAGTGACCATTTTCGAGGCGCTGCATGAAGCCGGCGGGGTGCTGAAGTACGGAATTCCGGAGTTTCGCCTGCCCAAGCAGATTGTGGATGAGGAGGTCAACCGTGTCAAGGCCCTTGGCGTGACCATTCAGACCAATGTGATCATCGGCCGCACGCTCACCATCGACGAGCTGCTCGGCGAGATGGGATACGGTGCGGTCTATATCGGCACAGGAGCGGGTTCCCCACGTTTTCTCAATATCCCGGGCGAAAACCTAAGTGGCGTCTATTCGGCCAGCGAGCTGCTTACCAGGGTCAATCTCATGAAGGCCTACAAATTCCCGGAATTTGACACCCCGCTGAAAATCGGCAAGAAAGTGGTGGTCCTCGGAGGCGGTGATGTGGCCATGGATGCGGCGCGCACATCCAGGCGCATCGGTCCGGAGAAGACACTGCTGCTTTACAGGCGTTCGCGCGAAGAGATGCCTGCCCGGCTGGAGGAGGTGCACCATGCCGAAGAAGAGGGCATCGAGTTCCATTTCCTGACAAGCCCGGTCGCCATTCACGGCGACGAAACGGGCTGGGTACGCGCCATCGAGTGCGAGAAAATGCGGCTGGGCGAGCCCGACGAAAAAGGCCGGCGCCGGCCCATCCCCATTGAAGGGTCTAACTTTACCATAGAAACGGACAGCGTCGTGGTGGCAATCGGCCAAAGTCCCAACCCGATCGTCCAGCAGACCACTCCCGGACTTGATACGACAAAGTGGGGTACCATTGTGGTGGATGAGAGCGGAGCCACCAGCCGTCCGGGCATTTTTGCCGGCGGGGATATCTCCCGGGGCGGTGCCACTGTGATCCAGGCCGTCGCTGACGGCAAGAGCGCATCCCGTTCGATCGACGCGTACCTTTCGAAGCTCCGGGAGGAGCAATCCGGCAGCGAAGAACCCGCACAGAGCCGCAGTGCCGGCAATCGGCAGGCCACGGAATGAAGGCGGCATCTTATAAGTCCCGGCATCCGGAAATGGCGGCAGTTGCGTTTCCATTGTAATAAGTTTTTTCTTTTTCCCGATGGATTCCGATTTTCCTTTTGAGGGGAGGGTATGGACCCATCGCACCAATTTCACCACAATTAAAACACGGGGGTTGCACCTATGCAGGTTTATCTGAACGGACAGTTCACTTCACGCGACAAAGCGTCTGTTTCCATCATTGACAGGGGGTTTGTGTTTGGCGATGGAATTTATGAAGTGATACGCGTGGTGGATGGGCGAATGTTTCGCCTGGAAGCGCACCTGGTGCGCATGGACCGGGGACTCAAGGGACTGGGGATTCCCTTTACGGCCCAACAGCGCAATGAACTGGACGGGGTCATGGAAACATTGATTGAGGAGAACAATCTTCAAAAAGGAGAGGGAACGATCTACCTGCAGATCACCAGAGGAGCGGCCTTGCCCAGGACGCATGCCTTTCCACCTTCTGACACCCCGCCCACTGTCATGATCATGGCGTCACCCTTTGTTCCGGATACTGAAATCCTCGAAAAAGGCGGCCATGCCATTACGGTACCGGACATAAGGTGGTCGCGGTGCGATCTGAAAACGGTGAATCTTTTGCCCAACGTCATGGCTGCTCAGGAGGAGAAGAAAAGAAATGCCGGAGGGGTATTGATGATACGGGACGGATTTGTAACCGAGGGGTATAAAAACAACGTTTTTGCCGTTTTTGACGGTACCTTGCAGACCTATCCCGACTCCCCGTACATCCTGTCAGGCATTACGCGTGATGTTGTTTTTGAGATTGCCAAAGAGGAGGGTATTCCATTGAAAATGGCGCCGATCGAAGAAAAGGAGATCCTGAAAGCCGACGAAGTAATGCTCACCGGTACCATTACGGACATCCAGCCGGTGGTGAGTGTGGATGGGCACAGAATAGGAATGGGGCGTCCGGGCCCTGTTGCCAGGCTGCTCCAAAAGGGTTTGCGGCACCGGATGGATTCGGAGTAGCCTTTTCAAGGGAGCGGCTCTGGTAGGACCTGTGCCGCAGCAACCGAAACCCGACCGGGATCCAGCGCAGGATCCCGGCGGCGGATTATTCTCGTTTATCACGGCATTTCGGTTTCACGCCACGAGACATTCATGACCGTCCCGGGTCGACACGCTACGGTCAACACATTCGCAACGATTACGGCTTCCGGCTGATGCAGGAGAGCCCGGTCATCAATCAGCCCATCCCGGAGTGATCACAACATCGATGCGACGGTTGCGGGCGCGACCGACCTCAGTTTCGTTGCTGGCAACAGGACGTTCCGGACCGAAACCCTGGGACCGCAGCGGGATATCTGTGCCGATATTGGCTCGGATATATTGGGTTACGGCATCGGCCCGCTCCTCTGACAGGCGCTGGTTCAGTTCCAGGCTTCCCCTTGAATCGGTGTGCCCTTCAATGGTGATCCTGCCGTCAGGGAAAATCCGGATGGCATCCTGGACCCTGCGAAGCAGGTCAAAGAATTTGGGTTCGATGGTAGACTGGCCAACGGGGAAGGTGAGTCCGTGGAGCCGGATCAGGATATTATTGCCATCAAGGAACACGTCGCCGTCGCTTGGCGGTATGAGGTTCCGGACGTTCTGGATGGCTTCATCCCGCTTGCGCTGCACCTCAAGCATGGCCGCCAGATCCCCTTTTGCATCGATTTGGGAGCGCAGCATGGAGATCTCACTCTGTTGTTCACGCAGCCGTGAAGCCTGGCTTTCGTTTTCAACCCGAAGGTTCCGGATCTGCTCTTGAGCGGCGCCAAGACGCTCTTCCTTATCGGTGAATCGGTAGTTCATGGCATCGACAATGGCTTCGACCGGTGCATCAAATCCAGAGTCGAAGCGAACATCCACATCCACAGTCTCTGCAATCCTGACAAGCGGCTCTTCGGCTTTCAGGAGGAGGTCTTCAAATGTGGCGTTTTCTGTGCGCAGTCGGGCGATTTCCTGGTGGAGGTATCTTGCATAAGATGCCCTGTAGGCGGCAAGCTCAGCAAGGCGGCCGGCCTCCTGTGTGTCGTAGCGGTCTTCTGACAGCATCTGTTCCACCATTTCTACTTCCGCTTTGGCTTTAGCCAGGGTTTTTGGGGCGTTTCGCTGCGCCTGTTCCGCATCGGCCTGTCGGATAGTTTCGCGGGCATCATCCAGGTAGTTGGCTTTGATCGCTTCCAGCTCAACAGCCCGGAACAGATCTTCCGCCGATTGCGCCTGTGATCTTGCGCGGTTCACATTGCCTGCCTCCAGGGATTCGGCTGCGGTACGAAACTGTGTTTCGGCGCGAACCCAGTTATCAGCCCCGAAAACTGGCGCTCGGGCCTTTAAGGCATCGTTGCGGGCCTCAATGGTGTTCCGGAAGGTCACTTCGGCAAGGCCCGCAGTTTCCTCCGCACGGTTGAACGCCGTCATGGCCTGCCGCAGCTCCGCCTCGATCCTGTCAACACCCCTGTCCCGCACGAGCAGCTCTTCCGCTCTTTTGTAATGCTCCATCCCGGCTTCGAAGTTGCCCGGACTCAGTACTTCAGCCTGGAGGGCCTCCAGTGTTTCCAGCTTGGAATCAACATCCTGGAACAGTTCGTTCCGGATGTTTTGCTGTTCCGAAGTCAGCGTTGTACCCGTGACGGGCTCGCTGGATCCGCATCCGCTTGTTGCGAATGCAAAAATTGATATCAGTGCGCTGCAAACGACTACTTTGGAAAACAGTGCGTTTTGTTTCATGGGAACACCTCTATCTTGGATGAAGGGTTGTTGATTACCTCAGGCATTAGGTAATGTAAACAGGAATCCTGCAGAAAAAAAACATGTATCAGCTAAATAAGAGATACTCCCGCAATAAAAAAAGCCCGGCACCGCGAAACGTCTGCGATACAGGGCTTTTGAATAGGTGTGGGACCGGGCGGAATCGAACCGCCGACACATGGATTTTCAGTCCATTGCTCTACCAACTGAGCTACAGTCCCTCCACTTTGTGGAAGATTTAGAATATACGGTGTTTTTTCGTATTTGAAAACTGTCTGCTTCTTATTTCTACAATTTTATGTCGCTGAGGCCTTGAGCCCGGGTATTTTGCCGGTAGCGAATCCAGATCAGATGCTCAGGCCACGTGCTCTCCGTTGATGTGGATATCCTTGATCCGGACCTGGAGAGAAGTCCGGTTGTTCCAGGTGTTTTCTTCGAGTGTATAGGCGATATCGAGCGGGCCCGATCCGGCTTTGCGAAGCGGCTCGGCAAAATCTTTCATATTGAAGCCAATGGCATCAAGTGAACCTGTGCCATTCTGCCGGACTCTCATCTTGATGTGCCCTTGTCCCACAATGGAGAGGCGTCCGGCAATATGGATATTCCTGCTTACGAATACCGGCTTCAGGTTGTTAGGACCGTACGGCTCAAACTGCTTGAGCAGCTTCCAGAAACGTGGATTGATCTCGGAAAACGGAAGTTCGGCATCGATCAGGAGTTCCGGCTTGAAATCCTGCTCCGAGAGCATCTCGCCGGTAATCTGCTGGAAGCGTTCGATAAAGCTACCAAGCTGGTCCTCAGCGATGGTCAGGCCGGCCGCATATTTGTGCCCGCCGAACTGGACCAGCAGGTCATCGCACTGTTTGAGGGCATCATAGATATTGAAACCGTTGATGCTGCGGGCCGACCCCTTGATGAGTCCGTCAACCGTGCTGAGCATGATGGTGGGGCGACAGTACATATCCACCAGCCGGGAGGCAACAATGCCGATCACACCGAGGTGCCAGTCGGGGTCGTGGAGCACCAGACAGGAGCAGCTGTCGGGATCGATCTGTTCGTTGAGCTGCTGAAGCGCCTGGTCCATGGTTTTGGTGTCGGTGTCCCGTCTCAGGAAATTGATTTTCTCGAGCCTCTCCGCATATCCGCGCGCTTCCTCTTCATTTTCCGCGATCAGCAGGGCCACGGCGACGGCGGCATCGCCCATTCGTCCGGCAGCGTTAATGCGGGGACCCAGGGAGAAGACGATATGCGAGGTAGAAATTTCCGCATCCTTGAGCTGGATCCGGTCGAGCAGTGCCTTGATGCCCGGCCGGGGTTCGGCATTGATTCGCTGCAGCCCTTCGCGCATGAGGATCCGGTTTTCGTCCACGATGGGGACAATGTCCGATGCGATGGATATGGCCACGAGGTCGAGATAGGGGTGGGCGACATCGGGCTGCAGCCCCAGTCGTACCAGGGTTGCCTGGACCAGCTTGAACCCAACCCCGGCTCCCGACAGCCCCTTGAAGGGATATGGGCACCCGGGCTGCTTCGGGTCAAGTACCGCCGCGGCATCCGGGATCACTTCACCGGCGTTGTGGTGATCGCATATGATCAGGTCGATCCCCTTGCTTTTCGCGTATTCGGTCTCGTCCACGGCAGTGATGCCGCAATCCACGGAGACGATGAGAGTTGCGCCGTTTTCGCTGGCAAAGTCAATGCCCTCAATGCCGATGCCGTACCCTTCCTTGAAGCGGTGCGGGATGTAGTAATGGACTTGCAGCCCGAAGTTCTTGAGGAAGGTGTATACGATGGCCGTAGCCGTGGTCCCGTCCACGTCGTAATCGCCGTAGACGACGACTTTCTCGCCCGATCTGATGGCGGATGCAAGCCGATCGGATCCCGCATCCATCCCTTTCATGAGAAATGGATCGTGAAGCTGGCTCAGTGATGGACGGAAGAATTTTTTTGCATCTTCATAGGTTTCGATTCGCCGGATGGCAAGCAGCTGCGCGACAGACTTGGGGATGCCAAGTTCCTGCTGAAGTCTGGGTACAGTCTCCTCATGCTCCGGCTGGATAAAGTTCCATCGGAAGGACATAGTGTTGTGTGTCTCGTTCTTTTTTTCATGAAGAGGCTTAAGGCGGTCAGGCCATCAAACCAGCGGGTAGCATCGGTCCCGTCTCTTAAGGAAACCCCGGACGGATCCGGGAAGTTTACTGAATGTTGCCACACAAAAAACCGCAATCCAGAAAACATAACGCGGGTAGACATGATTTTCATTTGCAATGCAGCCCGGTCATGTTTGCGCGCAATCCTCAAGTGCGGATCGGTGTCACTAATCAATGTACGAAAAAGTATGTTGTTTTAATATGGTGTGGCATAAAGAGGCACCAAAAAACACGGCAGCTGTGACGCATCAGGTTTCTCCGCGGCACCAAAAAAGCGTATATTGAAGTGCTGTTTTGGTTACAATTTCCACAGGTTGCACATGTCGCTCATTTCATCACCGGCAATTCCACTTTTTGTAAAGACTCTCATGGGACTGGAAGAGGTGCTGGCGGAGGAGCTGAAGCAACTGGGCGCCGATGATGTCTATGTTGGAAGAAGAGGCGTGGCGTGCGTTGCCGACCAGGAGACCCTTTACAAGATCCTGATCCACTCCCGCATGGCGATCAGGGTGTTGGTCCGTCTGGCAGAACATGGGATTGCCAACGAGAGCGAGCTCTATGAGTGGGTGAAGAAACTGCCCTGGGAAGATCACCTATCCATAAAAAACACTCTGGCGGTGGATGTGGTATCCTTCCACCCGGAGATGAATCACACGATATTCCTGGCCCAGAAGACGAAAGATGCGATTGTGGACAGGTTTCGTGATCTGTATGACATGCGGCCGAGCGTGAGCCCCAAGGACCCGGATGTGCGAATCAACCTGCACATTTCAAATGACGGCGCATCGCACATTGCCCTGGATGCATCCGGCCGGTCAATGAACCAGCGGGGATACCGGCAGCGTACCGGCAAGGCGGCGATCAACGAGGTGCTGGCTGCCGGACTCATATCCCTCAGCTTGTGGGACCCCGAGACTCCTTTTATCGATCCGATGTGCGGTTCCGGAACGTTTGTCATTGAAGCGGCCATGATCGCCAAGAGACGGGCGCCTGCCCTGCTAAACGACAACTTCGGGCTGAAGCGCTGGCCCGGTTTCCGCGAGACGCTCTGGCAGCGACTTATACGAGAGGCTGAGCGCCAGGAGCGACGCGATGTGGACTGGATCTATGGCGGTGACCATGACCCAAGGATGATCAAGATAGCCGGCGAAAATATCAGACAGGCCCGGCTAAGCCACAACATTACGCTTGTCAACAAACCATTCGACAAGTTGTGGATACCCGAAGGAAACGGCGTGATCATCTCCAATCCGCCATATGGAGAGCACATCGGCGACCGCCGCGAGCTCAGGAAAATGTACGAGGAACTCGGAAGGGTCCTGAAGTACAAAGCCGCAGGATACAAGGCCTATTTCATCACTCCCGACCGGGAATTCCGCGAAACCATGCCGATGAAACCGGGGAAAATATTCAACGTTATGAACGGATCCATTCCGTGTGAATACATCTCCTATTCCATTGGTCCAAAAAAGTAAGATTTTACTCGACTGGAAGCGCTTTTATATGTAATTTGATACCGACGGTCAGGGTGACTGTCCGCAAGGAGAGCGCCGAACCGGAAACGGCGTGCGATCGGACGGTATAACAAAGAGAAATTTATCAAAAGGAACGGCCCCGACAGGGGCTATCAACCAGATCACTCTAAAGCATTTCAACACTATGTCACCAACGCTAGCTGAAAAAGAACCCCAAACCGGACTTTCTGTTTTCGAGAGCATGATGGAGCACGAGCATGAGCAGATTATCGTCTGCTCCGATCCATCGTCCGGATTAAAAGCTATTATTGCAATCCACAATACAATACTTGGACCATCGCTCGGAGGGGTCCGCATGTGGCCTTACGAGTCGGAGCAGGCGGCGCTCAAGGATGTGCTGCGGCTGTCCCGAGGAATGACATACAAGGCTGCGCTGGCTGGGCTGAACCTCGGCGGCGGCAAGGCTGTAATTATTGGAAATCCAAAAAAAGACAAAAAAGAGGCGATTTTCCGTGCTTTTGGACGGTACGTCGAGGGGCTCGCCGGACGCTACATTACGGCTGAGGACGTTGGTATGTCGCTTCAGGACATGGAGTGGATCCGCATGGAGACCAAGTATGTCACAGGCATCTCCGTAGCGCTTGGCGGCAGCGGGGATCCTTCCCCCGTAACAGCCATGGGTGTTTACATGGGGATGAAGGCGACGGCCAAAAAAGTATTTGGCTCCGATTCGCTTCAAAACCGGAAAATCAGCATTCAGGGTGCCGGCAACGTAAGCTCCCACCTGGCAAGGTACCTCCACAAGGAAGGTGCCAGGATTTATGTCACGGACATAGACGAGGAGAAGGTGGATCAGCTGGTGCGCGAAACCGGTGCCATCGCGGTGGAGCCAGATTCGATCTACGACGTTGACGTGGACATCTTCAGCCCGAACGCACTGGGAGGAATCCTGAACAGCGACAGCATCCCGCGCCTCAAATGCGCCATTGTGGCTGGCGGAGCCAACAACCAGCTGGAGGATGAATCCGTGCACGGGCCCATGCTTATTGAGCGTGGAATTGTTTATGCCCCCGACTATGTTATCAATGCCGGTGGTGTCATCAACGTTTCCAACGAACTTGAAGGTTACAACCGCGAATATGCGCATGAGCAGGCTGCCCGGATCTACGACACCATGACCCGGATCCTGGAGTATTCCGAAACGCACAACGTGCCAACATACACGGCATCCAACACCATTGCGGAAATGCGTCTGAAGCAAATCGGACGGATCAAGTCCATTTACGCATCCCGCAGTCATTTTACCGGGAGGATGGGCGAGCTGGTTGGCCGGCGGTAGCGTTTAGATGCGCCGGCGGATACTATAATCCATGAACAAAGAGGAATTTCTCAGTCGCGACCGGCTGTTGCGGGCCATTGGTGCGAACGGCCATTTTCGCATTTCCGTAGTCAAAACCACGCAGATAGTCCGAACGGCTCGAGAGAGCCACGGACTTTCTCTCTTAACCAGCGTACTGCTTGGGCGAGCTCTCACGGGAGCGCTGCTTCTGGCGTCCAATCTCAAGGGAGAGGAGCGTATCCAGCTCAGGATGGAAGGCGGGGGCGTGGTACGGTCTGTCACAGCGGAGGCCACCAGCAACGGCGAAGTGCGCGGGTACGTGGCAAACCCTCGTGCAGAACTGGACTTTCAAGAGCTCACGCGTCTTGGCGATGGAATGGGCGCGGGAGTGCTGACGGTTTCCAAGTCGCTCTACAACCGGGCGCGTCCGGTCAGCGGCACCGTTGCCCTGATGCGTGGAAACGTCAATGAAGATCTGGCGCATTATCTTCTGCAGTCGGAGCAGATACCCTCGGCGGTTTCGCTGGATGTTGCCTTAGACGATCAAGGTGCGGTTTCTGAAGCGGGTGGCGTGCTTGTCCAGGCCATGCCGGGAGCCTCTGGAAAAGAGATCGAACGGTTGGAAGAGAACATCCGGAACATGCCAACACTCGGTCGCCAGCTGGCAGGCGGGTATCTGGAGGATGTGCTGGGCGAAGTTTCTAAAGGGCTTGAGGTAAAAGAGCTTGCGCGTTATCCGGTAGATTTTTTCTGCCGCTGCTCAAAGGAGCGATTTCGGGACTCGCTGGCACTGCTGGATCCGGACGAGCTTATTGCGATGAAAGGGGAGACGGAGGAGCTGGTCTGCCACTACTGTGGCAGCAGGTATCTGTTCAGCCGGGAGGAGCTGGAAGCTATTGCTCAGAAAGCAAAGGTTCGGCAGAACTGACAGCTGGTTTTGAGTGCAGGACGCGGTCGCGAAGATGTCGCATGAGTGCGTACGCCATAAGGGCGCTTGCCGGGGCCAATACACGTTCGTCGACATCAAAACGGGAGTGGTGCAACGGATATGAAGTCTCCGGGGAGTGCGCTGTGCCGACACGCAGAAACAGTCCCGGGAACCGCTCTGTGTAGAAAGCAAAGTCTTCCGCACCAATACTTTGCTCCCGTTCCACAAACTTCTCGTCTCCGAGTTGTGATTCTATAAGCGTCCGCATGTAGCGGTATAGCTGATAGTTGTTGATGACTGAAGGAGAGCCGCTTCCCAGCCGGATCCGGGCATCCACACCGTTTATTTTCCCAATCTGGCGGGTGATGTCGGTCATATATTCCCGCAACTGCTGGCGCAGCTGTTCGTTCATGGTCCGCAGTGTTCCGCCGAAAGAAGCGTGGTGAGGGATCACATTCAGGGCATCCCCGGCGTGGAATGAGCATATTGCGATAACGGCAGGCTTGCGGACATCCGATATGCGGCCAATCATCTGGTAAAAATGCTGGATGATCTGATTGGCGATCCAAATGGTGTCTTTGCCTTCAAAGGGACGGGCGGAATGTGTTGTTGATGGGGCTTCCACATCAACCTCAAAGGTGTCGAATGAGCCGGTTTCGGCACCCGGTCTGGCGCTGTAGCAGCCGGAAGGTTGCGTTGGGTCGCAGTGGATGCCGTAGATGGCCTGGACCTCGTCAAGTACACCCTCCTTGAGGATCAGTGGCGCCCCGCTTGGTGTAACCTCCTCGGCTGGCTGCCAGAAAACGCGCACGGTGCCGTTGAGCTCATGCCGGTTGTTATACAGGAGCCGGGCCACTCCGTAAGCGATGGTGCTGTGGACATCGTGGCCGCACAAATGACCGAAGCCGGTTCTTTTTGACGCATAGGGCTTTTCTTTCCTGTCCTGGATTGGCAATGCGTCCATGTCTGCGCGGTAGGCGATGACGGGCCCATCATGCTCACCCTTTATATCGAGATAAAACCCGGTCCCCGCGGTTTCTTTTGTGATGGGCAGACCATCATTGGCCAGCTGGCTTTTCAGGGTTTTGGAAGTCTGGAACTCCGACCATCCAGGTTCAGGATGCTGATGCAGGGTATGCCTGAGATCCGCCAGTTCCTCTTCAAAAGCGAAGGCTTGCGATCTCAGTTGTTTGTGCAAGTCATCCATAACCAGGTTTCAGGCGCTGAAGGAAGTGCCGCAGCCACATGTGCTGGTGGCATTCGGATTATTGAATACGAATCCACGAGCGTCCAGGCCGTCATGGAAATCGATGGAGATGCCGCTGAGATAGAGGATGTGGCGCTTATCCACAATAACTTCAACATTCTGTGTTGTGTAAAACTCATCATCGCCGCTCCTTTCGTCGAAACCAAGCGAGTAACTGAGGCCGGAGCACCCTCCTCCTTTCACTGCTATTCGCAGGAATTGTCCGGGAGGGATCTTTTCCTCTTCGATGATCCTTTTCACCTGCCGGGCAGCGCGCTCCGTGAGTGAAACCGGGACTTGAGACCCATCAGGGAGCCTGTTGCTATTAGTTGCTTCCATAGAAAAAACGAGTAATACTTTGTGTTAAGCGAATAACTGTTCCGGTGTAAATGTAATGATATAATGTTATGTATGCATCCGTTAGTTCCCAGTCCTGTTTTCAGTGTCCATTAGCCAAGACGGGGTTTGCGTCCGCGGTTTCCGGAATCAGGCCGACAGTGTGAAGACATTGGTCTGATTTTTTTTGCTGAGCTTGAGAATGCCAAGGGAGGTCAGGTTCACCAGTATCCTTGACGCTTTTTTCCGGTTGATGTCCGCCAGGCTGGAATACTGTTCCACTGTGATATTGGGATATTCGTTGAGGTATCGGAACAGCTTCTGTTCATTCTTGCCGTATTGGAATGTGATGCCTTTATCGGATGCCTTGGCGCGCATTACCCCGGCCATTTCATCACTTGCGCGCACGCTTTGGTCATCCACCCTGACAAATATGGCATCACCGGCGCCGTTTCGAACGGTTACGGGCTTTTTTTCCGCTTCTTCAATATAGACCAACAGTATCTCCCTGCTGAAGAAGGGGATGATCTCCATCCGGTACACGAGGGCTGGCGTGCACAGCTCGTACGCCGCCTGTTCCAGATAGAAATCCTGCTCATGGTAGCTTTCGACCCCTGTTATGGTGTGGTCGTCATCCACGCCGATGATGAGGTGTCCGCCATGTGTATTGGCAAATGCGGCAATTTCGCGGGCAATTTTTTCGGGGGAGGAGATTGCCCGCTTGAATTCGAGCGTGAGTCCTTCACCTGACCTGATCAGGTTTTTCAGGTCCCGCAAGCTCATGGAGCTGTGGATTGGGGCTTGCTGATTCATAATTCAGAAATCTGATTATGACTTTGAAGAGAACAGAATTAAGGCCTAACGATTCTGGTTAATAAACCGATATGTTTAAAAAATAATTTCCTCTTTGGGGTCTCTGGTCATAAGCTGGAAGACGGCGTCTTGCGGGGAGAGGTCTTCGAAAAGCACCTGGTGCACTTTCTCTGTGATGGGCATATTGACATTCAGGGACTTGGCCCAGGTATAGACGGAGCGGGTCGTTTTAACCCCTTCGGCAACCATGTTCATGGAGCTGACGATATCTTTCAACTTTTCGCCTTTGCCGATGCGATAGCCAACGCTCCGGTTTCTGCTGTGCCGGCTGGTGCATGTAACGATCAGGTCTCCCACGCCGGTCAGGCCGGCAAATGTTTCCTGTGACGCTCCCAGCCTCATGCCAAGCCGGCGCATTTCTGCGAGGCCACGTGTGATCAGGGCGGCTTTGGCATTGTCTCCCAGGTCGGCGCCGTCACCGATACCGGCGGCTATTGCCATGATATTTTTCACAGCTCCGGAGACCTCCACCCCGATTATGTCGCGGTTGACATAGACCCGGAAATGGGGTGTCATGAATACTTCCTGGATGATGAGAGCTGTTTGTTTTGAATTGGAGGATGAGACAACGGTTGTCGGCATGTGCCGGCTGACTTCCTCTGCATGGCTGGGACCGGAAAGGACACCTATATAATCATCGCTCACTACACCGTCGAGTACTTCGGAAAGCACCTGACTCATAGTCATAAAAGTGTCCATTTCTATTCCCTTGGCAACAGTTACGATACGCTCGGTCCCTTTGAGCAGGTTTTTCACCTCACCCGCCATGTTGCGAATGGTGTGTGACGGGGTGGCAAAAACAACAACTTCAGCATCTTTCAGTGCCTGACCCAGGTCAGACCATGCGGTAACGTTTTCAGGCAGCTGGATATCAGGCAGGTAGACGCCGTTCTTGTGATAATTTGATATGTTTTCTACGATTTCCGGTTCCCTGGCCCACATTCGAACGTCGTGCCCCTTTTCCGCAACGACGAGAGAGAGAGCGGTTCCCCAGCTTCCGGCACCAATGATACTAATGTTCACGAGCTTTACTCCTGGTTAAGCCGGCCCTTCGCAGGTTTGAAAGACCGGATGCGGTTTTCGGTTCCCTGTATCAATCTGCGGATGTTGGAGTGGTGCTTGATGATGATGGTACCTGCGACCACGGCGCTTATGACGATTAGACTGCCATCGATGGGCCAGCCAAACCCGTACTTCAGGATTAATAGAAAAATCGGATAGGAGAAGTTGGCCGTTATGGATGCCAGCGAGACGTATCTGCTTGAAAAAAGCACGATGGCAAAAACGGTGATGGCGAGGGTGATCGAAACGGGCTCAATGCCATAGAGCATGCCGGCCGCCGTGATAACCCCTTTGCCCCCTTTAAATTTGGCATAAAGGGGGTACATATGCCCGCCTACGGCAGCCGCACCGGCTATAAGCCGCATGAATATATCAGTTTCCCATTCCACTCCCATTATTACGATCTGAGGCAACACCCCCCCGGTGTAGTAGCCGATCTGGCTGATGTAATAAGCTGCCGTGAAACCCTTTGCGAGGTCGATCAGGCTGACAAGCACGCCGGCTTTCCAGCCAAGGATGCGGAAGGTATTTGTTGCCCCGGCGTTGCCGCTGCCGTGCTCGCGAATGTCCACCCCCTTGAAAATCTTGCCGACCCACACGGATGTGGGGATGGAGCCAAGCAGATAACTCAAAATGACAATGAGAAGGAATGACAGCATACAGAATTCCTGTATTGGACCCCGCGGAGGATATTATTGAACAGTGAACGTCTTTGCCCTAAAAATAGGATTTTTTTACGTTCATCCTAAGCTTTAGGTGCCAAATGTTTATGTGCGTGGTAAGACGAACGGACGAAGGGCCCGCTTTCCACGTGCTCGATGCCTTTGCTTTCACCAATTTCCTTGTATGTTTGAAACATTTCAGGATGTACATACTCATCAACAGGAAGGTGCATTTTTGTCGGCTGCATATACTGCCCGATAGTCATAATGTTAACCCCGACAGAAGCGATATCATCCATTAATTCGAATACTTCGGCAGGAGTTTCTCCCAGACCGACCATAATCCCTGTCTTGGTGCGCAGGCCCTGCTCCCTGGAAATCCTCAGTAATTCGATCGAGCGATCATATTTTGCCTGCGGCCTGACGCGCCGATAGAGCCGCGGCACACTCTCAAGATTGTGATTGAGGATGTCGGGCTGTGCATCCAGTACAATTTGCAGTGCATCCCACAGCCCGCGAAAATCGGGGATGAGCACCTCGACAGTGACACCTGGTATCTCTTCGCGCAGGCGCTCTATGGTCCTGGCAAAAATGGGGGCCCCGCCGTCTTTCCGCTCGTCGCGGTTCACCGATGTGATCACGACATGCTTCAGGTCCATCAGCTTGGCCGCATCGACAACCCGGTTGGGTTCGTCCCAGTCGAGGCCCGGAGCCGGGCGCCCGGTCTTGACGGCGCAGAATCCGCAGGAGCGGGTGCATATATCACCGAGTATCATGAAGGTGGCCGTGCCAGCGTTCCAGCACTCGGACATGTTGGGACAGCGCGCTTCGGCACATACGGTGTTCAGTGAATGGCCGGAGATGATATCGGAAATCTCTTTGTAGACTTTGCCGCCGGGAATCTGGGACTTCAGCCAGTCAGGACGGCGCTTGCGCTTTTTGGGGCCGTCGGTGCCGGTTCGATTTGCCGGTTCTGCAGCCATGCCGGCATGAGGGGCTCTTTGTGAGCCGGATTGGCTTTGGCAGGGAGTGGCCTGCTGTTGGTTTTGCACGGTTGATTCCGGCGATGAAATGACGTTGAGTTCCTTGATCATTAAAACGAGTACAGCATTTTGATGTGTTGAATAACGAGGCTGCGGGGACATTTTTTTGCTACCCGGTAACCGGGTGTAAAATAAGCACATCCCGACGATTCTGAAACTGCTTGCAGATGAATGGCTTGAGCCTATAAGCGCCGTTCGGCTAAACAATGCGATGGCAATCGGTTAGACGTGATCGTCCGGTTTCCCGGATACCTGTTCAGGCTTCAAGGACTGGCTTTCAATGTCCCGGGAGCTGATCTCGTTTCAATATCGCATTGAAAGAGGTCCTTGAAATGATCAAGAAGGATATTCGAGACTGTTTCCTTGTCCGGCGCCGGATCGCACAATCGTTCAAAGCTTGTCACGCCACCATCCGATATCCCGCACGGGATGATCCCGTGGTAATAATCCAGATCGGTCCGGATGTTAAGCGCAAAACCATGCATGCATACATAACGGGAGCATTTGATACCCATTGCGCACAGCTTGTTGTTGTCCACCCAAACCCCTGTCCGCGAAGGTATCCTGCGCGCGGTTATGCCAAAGTGAGCGGCTGTCCGGATGATCACCTCCTCCAAAAGCTCGATATAGGAAGCGACCCCTAGCCCGAACTGTTCGAGGTCCAGAATGGGGTAGCCCACAAGTTGTCCGGGCCCATGGTAGGTAATATCTCCGCCGCGGTCGGTTTTCACCACCTCGATCCCTCTTTGTCTCAGAACGTTGTCGGGAAACAGAAGGTTTTCCCATCTGCCGCTCTTTCCGATGGTGTATACGTGCGGGTGTTCCAGGAACAGGAGGTAGCCGGATGGCAGGATGTCCCGTCGCGGCTTCCTTTCAGGATCTGCGCCGTCTTCGGTTCTCAGTTTGCCGGGTGGCCAGGAGTGCCTCTTGGCTGAAATCAGCTCTTGCTGAAGCTGTTCCTGCAGCTTCCAGGCTTCATTGTAGGATACGGTTCCGAGATCGAAAAAATGGACGGAGGGGTGCATTGGCCGGCTATACAATAAATTTTTGACCTTTTAGAATTAATCCAGATCCATAAGGTCAGAATGAACTCACATGTCAGTTCATAATTACACACATGCGTGTCAGAAGTAAGCTGTCACGGACGTTTCAAGGAAAGATATGCCGGCTGATCCGGGATTTCAAATGTGCGATCAACCTACGGAACATCTGCTCCACCCCTACCTTATCGGTCACCGCTTGTAAATTTCAGCGGAGATTGATACTATTTCTGATGCCAATCCAACAGGTATTCCCCTCAACGCTGATTCACATCTTCTAATCATGACTTTACGGGTAACATTACTTTGCGCCGCCACTCTGTGCCTGCTTCTATCACACCCCGTCCCCGCGGCAGCAACCGGCAGCAATCTCGACCGCCCGGACTACAGCCATGTGTCCGAAAC
Organism: Balneolales bacterium; assembly: GCA_007132975.1. Lineage (GTDB taxonomy): Bacteria > Bacteroidota > Rhodothermia > Balneolales > Natronogracilivirgulaceae > SKNL01. The sequence goes on along the minus strand of SLNO01000018.1, from coordinate 19,966 downwards.
CGATCTGGACAGCATCTTCTTCGCGTTTGATCGTCCCGACACACCGGGCTGCGCTGTCAGTGTGGCCTGCCACGGTGAGCAGATCTTCGCCAAGGGTTACGGCATCGCCAACCTGGATTACGGCATCCCGATCCGCCCAGACTCCCGGTTCATGATCGCGTCGGTTTCCAAGCAGTTTGCCGCCGCCGCCCTCATGATGATGGCGCAGGAGGGTGTGCTGGACCTGGACGAGGACCTGCGCACCTACATCCCCGAGCTTCCAGAATTTGAAAAACCGATAACCGCCCGCCAGATCATCCACCACACCTCCGGACTCCGCGACATTTACGACCTGCTCGCCCTGGCCGATATCGGGCTCGACAAAACCACCACCAATGAGGACGCCCTGGTTATGATCGGACGCCAGCAGCGCCTCAATTTCGACCCCGGCACCGACTTCCTCTACAGCAACAGCGGGTACTTCCTCATGTCCGTGCTCACCCGCAACCTCACCGGCATGTCGCTGCGCGACTACACCCACAAGCATTTTTTCGAGCCCATCGGCATGCACGCAACCCACTGGCATGACGATACCGGCATGATCGTGCCCAACCGGGTGATCAGCTACCGCCCCACCCCCCGCGGCCCCGGCAAATTCTACCGCGGCAACATGGACCGGGTAGGCGCCCGCGGCCTGTTCACCACGGTCGAGGACTTTGTGCTCTGGGACGCCAACTTCATCGAAAACCGCTCGCACCTTGAAAATTTCACGGAAGTGATGTCCCGCCCCGGCTCCACCACCCGCCGCGATTCCATCAATTACGCAACCGGCCTGCGCCACGGCATCTACCGCGACCTGGTCACCCTCGGCCACGGCGGCAGCTACATGGGCTTCCGCACAATCTACATGCGTTTCCCCGAGTTCCAGCTCGGGATCACCGTTTTCTGCAACCAGAGCAATATAAGTCCGGCCGCCTACTCCCGCCAGATCGCCGACCTTTACCTGCGCAACGTCTTCGCCGACCGGTTCGCGGAATTTGCCGGAACATACACAAGCGAGTCCCTCGGCGTCGCCTTCACGGTCATTCTGGAGGATGGGGACCTGTACCTGAAACGCTCGGGCGACGATCCGTACGACGATCCGCGCCGCATGGTCTGGTCGGCCAGCGACCGGTTCCGCGTCGACCGCTGGAACATCCGGTTTGAGCGCGACGATGATGACCGCATCCGGCACTTCACCCTCGAAGCGCCGCGCACCGGCGCCATCACCTTCCACCGGGAATGAACGGTTGGAAAAACCGCCGCACCGCAACGAAGCCGCATCCAACAGAAATTACATATCAACGCACTCGAATCCCGGCACAGCCTTTTTTAGACTCCAAAGTTTCGATTACGTCTCAACCCAATCCAGCATACTCCATGGTACAATCAGTCACCTTATCGGTCTCCCGAATCGTGGAAAAGACGACATTATTACTTCTTTCCGGGTGGATGTTCGCCGCCTGCTCCCAGAACGCCGGCGAGGCCGTTGCGCGGAGTGCCGGTACCGGAAATGGCGCGGAAGAGGACCTGGCCGCTATTTTGATTCCGGCCAAAGTGCCGGGCGAAGCCGCGTCCACTGTGAAGCCCTCCGACTTCCCTGATGAGGCATCGCTCTCTGCCATTTACGACCTCTTCTCGGCGTATGACCGCGATGATGCGCCGGGTTGTGCCGTGGCCGTGTACAGCGGCGGCGAGGTGGCCTGGAGCGGCGCTTTCGGCATGGCAAATCTGGACTACGGCATCCCGCTCTCGGACTCTTCGCGGTTTTACATGGCGTCGGTTTCAAAGCAGGTGACGGCGGCAGCCGCGGCACTGCTGGTGGTGCGGGGCGAAATCGATTATGAGGGACGTGTCTCCAATTACATCGAAGACTGGCCGGAATGGGCCACGGAAGTGCGCGTGAAGCATCTGTTCAATCACACATCCGGGCTGCCGGACATTTACGACCTGATGGATATCGCCGGCATTTCGCTGAGTAATGTGATGGACATTGATGATTACATGTCCGTGTTCTTTGGCGGCGAGACGCTTAAAAACGGTCCGGGCACCGCCTTCAGCTATACCAACAGCGGGTACACGGCACTGGCGAAACTGGTGGAAGTGGTTTCTGGCACCTCGTTTGCAGAGTTCGTCGAAGCCGAGCTGCTGGATCCGCTAGGCATGACATCCAGCCATTTCCATGACGACCGCACGCGGGTTATCCCGAACCGGGTGATCAGCTATGACCTGGTCAGCGCGTCAGCGGATGAGGCGGACGAAGAAGGCGGACCGGCGGATGCGGCGCCCGCGGAACTCCCGGCTTTCCGGAAGACCTATCTGAGCAACTTCCAGGGTGTGGGTCCGGGCGGACTCTACTCCACCTTGAAGGATTGGAAGCGCTGGGAATCTTTCTGGATGGGCACCATTGACTTGCCGGAAGAATTCGATGAGCTGCGATCCATGATGACCCGCCGCGAGGTGGTCCGGGGCGATACCCTTGATTACGCTCTTGGGCTGGATGTGGAAGTCTGGCAGGGTGTGCGGATGGAGGGGCACGCCGGAAGCTTCATGGGATTCAAAACGGATGTGCGGCGGTTTCCGCAACAAGGAATGGCGGTACTGACACTATGCAACCGCGAGGATGCCAACCCCGGCAGAATGAACCGGCAGCTGGTAAAAATCCTGCTCAAGGATGTGTTCGAGGCGTTCCTGACGCCCTATGAAGGGACATACCACAACCATGAGCTCAAGATCGATTATAAATTGACCGTTGAAGACGGCTCGCTCCGGCTCCATCGCAGGCTCTCGCCGCGCGGAATCATGAACGAGGATGCTCACGACAAATGGCGGGCCGGATCATGGGATTTTGTTTTCCAGCGCGATGAAGATGATTATATTACAGGTTTCGTGGTATCTACCGGTCGGGCCAGGGAAGTGGAGTTTGTCCGCACGGCACCCTGATCTCCCTTAGCTTCAGATTGGCAGCAACGGAACACTACTAAATCTCATTATCCAGGCAGCCATGTCACAATACAAACAGGTACTCATTCTTATAGGTATCACCCTGTTGCTGGCGCTGATCACCAATATCCTGATCAAGATCCTGTAACACACGCATCAAAAGACTTATGGAAAAGACATCTCGGCAGCAGTTCGAATTCAAGGCCGAAATGAAGCAGCTGCTTCACCTGATCGTTAATTCCCTCTACACCAATCCAGAAGTTTTCCTGCGCGAGCTGGTTTCCAACGCATCGGATGCGCTCAACAAGGTGCGGTTCCTGCAGGTGACCGGTCAGGAGGTTCAGTCGCCCAAACTGCCCTTGCGCATCAAAATCGAAGTGGATGAAAAGGAGCAGACGTTTTCCATTGAGGATACGGGTATCGGCATGACGTTCGACGACCTGACCGGGCGGCTCGGCACGGTTGCCAGCTCGGGTACCATGGAGTTCCTCCAGCAGCTCAAGGACAACAAGAACTGTCTTGACGGCAACATGATCGGGCAGTTTGGCGTGGGTTTCTACTCCGCGTTCATGGTGGCCGACCAGATCACGGTGGAGACGCGCCATGCCGGTCCGGCGGAGACGGGGTGGATATGGGTCTCTGATGGAAAGGGTACCTACGAGATTGAGGAGAGAGCCCGCACCGAGCGCGGCACGCGTATCTCATTCCGGCTCAAGGACGAGCACAAGGAGTTTGCAAGTCCGGAGCGCATCAAACAGCTCATCCGCAAGTACTCAAATTTCGTGGATTTCACTATTGAGGTGAACGGAGAGGAGGTCAATTCGCGCGGCGCCGTCTGGCACAAGAACAAGAATGAAGTGACCGATGAAGAGCGCATCGAGTTCTACAAGTTCATCAGCAACGACTTCCAGGAGCCGCTGGACCATCTCCATCTTGCCATGGAGGGCCGCATCAATTTCAAGGCGCTCATCTTTGTGCCGAGGAAAGCGAAGCCCGACTTTTTCCGGGTTGAGAACCTGAAATCCCTGCAGCTCTACTCCAATCGTGTGTTTGTGCAGGAGGACTGCGAGGCGCTGCTGCCGGAGTATCTGCGGTTTGCGGAGGGGGTTGTGGACAGCGAGGACCTGCCGCTGAACGTCTCCCGGGAAGTCACGCAGCACTCGCCGGTCATGGTCCGTATCCGCGAAGTACTGGTCAACAAGTTCTTCGGGATGATCGAATACTGGGCCGAAAGCGAGCCGGAGAAATTCCGCACGTTCTATGAGGAATTCGGACAGCTGTTCAAGTCCGGGCTCAACACCGATTTTGCCAACCGCGACCGCATCATCGAACTCATGCGTTTCCACAGTACGTTCACCGTGGATGGGGCTGCAGCAGATGGAGCGGGAAAGGAGCCGAAAGCACAAAAAACGGATGGCAAGGAAACAGATGGCAAAAAATCGAAAGCCCAGGGCCCTGGTGCCAAAAAGGTAAAAGCCAAAAAGTCCGATGTCAAAGATGAGGAGTCGAAAAAGCCGGATGATAAAGCGAAGGACGCTGATAAGTCCGGTGCCATGAGCGACATGATCCCTCTTGCGGGCTATCTGGAACGCATGCCGGAATCCCAGAAGGAGATCTACTATCTCTCGGGCGACAGTCTCGGGGAGCTCAAGCGTGATCCCCGGCTGGAGTACTTCCGCAAGAAATACATCGAAGTGCTGCTTCTTGCAGATCCGGTGGATGCGTTTGTGGTGCCGGGCATAGGCATGTACAAGGAAAAGCCGCTCAAGAGTATTGAAAAAGCCGATCTTGACCTGGAGGATGATCCGGATGATGAGAAAAAACCGGAGCGTGTTTCCGGTGAGGCGCTTGAGCGTCTCCTGGCGGTTTTCAGGGAGGAGGCGGGCGACAGGGTGGAGAGCGTTGTCGCTTCAAAGCGACTGGTGGACTCCGCGGTGACGCTGACAATTGGAAAGGAGGGCCTGGACAGCCATCTCGAGCGCATGATGAAGATGATGGACCAGGAAACGGGACCCTCGAAACGGGTGCTGGAGGTGAACCCGTCGCACCCGGTGATCCTTAATATGCGCCGGCTGCAGGAGCGAGGCAATGACGAGACGGTACGGCTGATGGCCCGCCAGCTGTATGACGGCGCCCGCTTGCTGCAGGGAGAGCTGGAGTCGCCCGGAGAGTTTGTCGCCCGTATGACCCGCGTGATGGAGCTGGCCAGCAGATAGACAGCTGCCGCGATAATACCTGTAGGATGGCAATGCAGGAACACCGCCTGGAATCCACGTTGTGAAATCCGGCAGAAATGTGTGATATTATATAAACCGGATTGGAATTTGTGTGAACTGAAATTAAAGCATCGGGGCAGTATGCGCACTAATTAGTTGCGAGGCAATGGATTCGAGCGATTATCGATATCTTGTCGACGAAGCATCCTTTGGGTTTGTGTATCACAAGCTGATATATGATGATAAGGGCAGTGTGGTCGATTTTCACATCCTTGATGTCAACCGGACGTTTGAGGAGCTGACGGGGCTCAAGAGAGAGGACATAATTGCCGGGAACGCCTCAGAAGTGTTTTCACGATCGGCGCTGCGCGAATGGGACTACATTTCACATTTTGAAGAGGTCGCTTCCACAAGTGAAAAGAAAGAGCATGAATTCCATTCCCGCATTCTGAAACGGTGGCTTCGGGTGGAAATTCGAAGCCCTCAAAAGGGATTTCTTACTGTTTTTGTGTTTGATATCACCAAGGAGAAGCTTGTCGCTGAAACATCCCGGTATTTCCTTGAGCAGAATATCGGTGAGCCGGATTACAGCCGGGTGACCAGGTCGCTCGCTGAGATCACGGGAGCGCAATGCGTGATGATGAATATCATTGACCCGGATGAAGAGAGCGTGCTGGTCGCGGCTTCTTGCGGAGCGGAGATGCAGTTTGAAAAGGCGGAAGAGACTCTGGGATTTGATATTCGTAAACGCAAGTGGTTGAAGGACCAGCAAGTGATGAGCGCGCTTTTTGAAAAGGGTGTCATCCGTTCATCCGCCAGGGATTTTTTTATAAATAGTGGTTTGAGCGATAAAGAACAGAACACGCTTATTGACCTGTTCAAGCCGGGGGAGGTTGTCCTCGCCGGCATAGCACGCAATGGCCGGATGCTTGGCTTTTTCACCATCATCATGCCGAAGGGCCAGAGGCTCAGAAGGGAGACACTGACCGACATCTTCACCCGGCAGGTGGGGCTTGTGCTGGAGCGAAATTCTGCGGAGGAGATGCTTCGGCATCAGTCGCATTTGCAGGAGATCCTCATGAAGATCGCCTCCACCTATATCAATGTTCCGCTTGGGGAGATGGAGAAGACCATTCACCAGTCGCTGGAGGATCTGGCCTGTTTTGCCCAGGCCGACCGGGTCTACATCTTCGAGTACGATTGGGACCGTCAGTTCTGCCGCAACACGCATGAGTGGTGTGCCGAAGGAGTTCCACCGCAAATTGAGCAGCTTCAGAGGGCTCCGTTTGAACTCATGATGCCAATGATAGAGGTGCACAAAACGGGGCAACCGCTCGATATCCCGGATGTTTCCAAACTGCCGGACGGCAATTTCTTCCGGGATCATCTTATGACCCAAAACATCAAGAGCCTGATCTCACTGCCCCTGATGAGAGGAAAGAAATGCCTCGGCTTTGTCGGTTTTGATTCGGTCAGGGAAAAGTATAAATACTCGGAAAAAGAGAAAAACCTGCTGAAGATTTTCGCGGACATGCTTGTCAATATGAAACAGCGGTCGGAACTTGAAAGTCAGCTGGTTATTGAGAAAGAGCGGGCACAGGCTGCCAACAAGACGAAAAGTGAATTTTTAGCCAATATGAGCCATGAACTGCGCACACCGCTCAATGGCATCATTGGCTTTACGGACCTGTTGGAAGCCACGCCAATGAACAACATCCAGAAAATGTATCTGGAGAATGTAAGTGTTTCGGCCAATGTGCTCATGGGGATCATCAACGACATCCTGGACTTCTCCCGTATTGAAACCGGTCGCATGGAGCTGCATCCGGTTCAAACGGATGTTATCTCTCTGGTTGAGCAGACCATGGCCATTATGGAGTATCAGGCCGCCAAAAAGGGGCTTCGGATTTTCTACGAAATCCAGCCCGATTTTCCGCGCTTTGCCGAGGTGGATCCCGTGCGGCTCAAGCAGGTGCTCATGAACATTTTGAACAATGCGGTCAAATTCACCGAAGAAGGAGAGGTGGAACTGACGGCTGGTTTTGAGGCAATAGATGACAGGAACGGCAAGCTGTTCTTCCATGTCAGGGATACCGGAATCGGAATCACCGAGGAGCAACGGTCCAAGTTGTTCAAGGCTTTTTCTCAGGTAGATTCTTCCATCAGCCGGCGTTTCGGCGGGACCGGACTCGGTTTGATCATTTCAAGTCAGCTGGTGGAACAGATGGGAGGAAGTTTAGGGATGGAGAGTACATTTGGGGTTGGCTCCACGTTCTTTTTCTGGATTCCGTCACCGTATGAGACGGAAGACCTGCCTGTCAGTGATGCTTCTGAAAGGCCTGCCGATGAAAGACCCGCCGACCCGGACGGCAAATCAAAGTGATGATTGCCCGTTATTCACCATATATGGTCGATTATTGTTCGTAAAGAAAAAAAACGTATCTTAAGTGCCGGGTTTTTGTCTGTATACCAGATTACAGGGCAGAATAACCGGTTTGAATGAGTAAACAGTTTTGAGTGTTGCACAGTACAAACGAGCGCTCAAACCAACGTGGGGTTTATTACCGTAAAGCGTCAAGTTTCTGGTGGGGCAGACTACTGCTTCCTGCAGAAGATCTTTCTACCTAACGGTTTCAATCACTTTCCAGCGGATATATGGATTCACGTATCATTGCTTCCAATCTCGCAGATCTTTACAAAAAGGCAGCGGATAAATATGAGTCGCTTCCTGCTTTTGCCACAAGAATAACAGCGCTTGAATGGCAACCCGTCACTTTCCGGGAGCTCTATGAGCGGGGCCGAAAACTGTCTGCCGGACTGATTGAGCTCGGAGTGGAGGCGCGTGAGCATGTGGGCCTGTTCAGTGACAACCGTTACGAATGGATGCTCGCCGATTATGGAATCCAGCTCAGCGGCGCTGTGAATACCCCGAGGGGTGCCGATGTCACCGACGACGAGCTTATCTACATCATAAACCATGCCCGTATCCGCGTGGCATTCGTAGAAAACGATGCCCTGCAGAAGAAGATCGTACGGCTGCGGCCAGAGCTTCCTGAACTCCAGGAGATCATCCTGATGAGCCCGAAATCAGAGCCGCTTGAGGGTGTTCGCGCCCTTGAGGAGGTGATGGCGATCGGCGCCTTGCAGCTGGAGAAGGGTGACAAGCGGGTGAATGAGCGCATGGAGCAGATCCGTCCAGACGACCTCTTTACGCTGATTTACACCTCCGGCACAACCGGAAAGCCAAAGGGCGTCATGCTCACCCACTCCAACATGATGTCGCAGATGTCGGTGATACCGATCGATCTGGCCTGTACCGACCGGGTCCTATCGATCCTGCCCATCTGGCATATTTTCGAGCGGGTATTCGAGGTGTACACTATCAGCTGCGGTGCGTGCAATTACTACACCAGCATCCGCACCCTGGGAGATGATCTGCAGAATGTGGAGCCGACATTTATGGGATCAGCCCCCAGGTTATGGGAAAGCCTGCATCAGCGCATCCTGGAAAATGTCCGGTCGGCCCACCCGGTGCGCCGTGCGCTGTTCCACATCGCCTATTTCCTGGGGCACTACTATCAGGAGTCCATTTTCTATATCAGTGACAACGATCTGCAGCTGAAGGATGAGTCAAAAATCAAGCGTGCAATCTTCAAGATCGGTCATTTGATCCGCTTGCTGATACTTGTGCCCTGGTACGGGTTTTTCAACGTTGCGGTGCTGGAAACCATACGGAAGAGTGCCGGCGGGTCGATCAAGGCCACGGTTTCCGGAGGGGGCGCCCTTCCCATCGAGATCGATAAATTTTTCAATTATATAGGCATTCCGGTTCTGGAGGGATACGGGATGACCGAAACCTGTCCGGTTATCGCCGTGCGCACCGAAGAAAGGCTGGTCAATGGCACAGTGGGTCCACCGGTTCCCGATACCGAAGTGAGGATCGTGGATATTGAGACAGAGGAAGTGCTCTTCCCGAATAAAAAGCATCCACATGAAGGGCGCGGCATGCGCGGCGAAATCTGGGTGCGCGGACCGCAGGTCATGAAAGGGTACTATCGCGAGCCGGAGATCACGAAAACCGTCCTGCGTGAAGGCGGCTGGCTGCGCACCGGCGACCTGGGGATGATGACATTCAACGATTCGCTGAAAATTCTGGGACGGAGCAAATCCACCATTGTTCTTTCGAATGGTGAAAACCTGGAGCCCGAGCCCATCGAAATGGTGCTGCGCCAGAGCCGCTACATCGAGCAGTGCATGGTGGTGGGGCAGGATCAGAAATTTGTAGGAGCGCTGATTGTCCCGCGGCTTGATGCTTTTGCTGATGATGGCATCAAGGCAACCGCACTCGAGGACTTGCTGGACAACCCGAAGGCCCACAATATCATCCGCAATGAAATCAAGACAATGATGGCACGCACCGGCGGGTTCAAGCGCTTTGAGCAGGTGCGGGAGTTCCGTTTCCTGCCAAAGCCATTCAAAGTGGGGGACGAGGTGACAAACCTCTTCAAGCTTAAGCGGCACGTTATCGATAAAAAGTATGAGGAGATCATACGTGAAATGTTCTCCGCCAAGGAAGTAAAGGTATAAATCGGCTGCCGGGTCAATTGAAATTTTCTGATTATGGAATTTGATACCCAACTACTGTACGCGATAGACGAAGCCCTTCTGGGCATCATGATCCTGATCATCATGTTCGGGATGGGGGCCAGCCTGACCATTGATGACTTCAAGGCCGTGGCGCGTCAGTTCCGTGGTGTGCTTATCGGGTTCATGTCGCAATTCGGGGCCATGCCGCTGGTGGCCCTGGGGCTGGCCATTGTCCTGAATCTGGACCCGGCCTTTGCCATTGCACTCATTCTGATCGGTTGTCTGCCGGGTGGAACAACATCCAACATGTTCACCTACTTTTCCAGGGGATCGGTGGCGCTGAGCATCTCGATGACCACGGCATCCACTATTATGGCACTTCTGATGATGCCGATTCTGCTGAGCCTGTACACAACCGGATTTACGCAACAACTCAGTGAAACCCTGTTTGCGGCGGGAGAAGTCGGCGATTTTGTGATTCCTACAAGCAACATCATCATTTCTCTGTGCCTGGTGCTTGTTCCGGTGGCTGGGGGCATGATCCTGCGCCGGTTCTCTCCGGGATGGGCCAAAACGGCCGAGGACACGGCAGGGTTCATGGCGATCATTGTAATCCTCTTCCTGCTTGGCACCTTGTTCATCCGGCATGGCGATATCCTGATCCGCACCCCATGGCAGCTTTATGCCAGTGCCATCGGTCTGGGCCTTGCCGGTTTTTTCTTTGGTTTCTGGGTCTCCCGGCTGTTCGGCCTGCAGCCGATCTACCAGCGGGCCATCTCGCTCGAAACAGGCATCCAGAACGGGCCGGTATCCTTTGCTATTATCCTGCTGAGCTTTGCGGATACCCCCGTCCGCGACCAGATGCTATGGCTGGCCATTCTGTACTCCGCATTTATTGTGATGACCTCGTCGTTCATCACCCTTTACTACCGTAAAAAAGGGCGATTCGACTGGGAGGTGTACCGAAATACCGTTGTACATAACCGGCTTTTCGGTGAAAATTACGTGACGAATTACCCAGAGGACTTTCTGCCGCCGCGCATTGCGCATGATCCGAGCCAGGGTACTTCAGCAAGCCAGAGGCGTTAGCCCGGCATCTGGCGAGCCGGGAAAGGCCGCAGGCATTTTTTCTGGTTTCAATAACCTAAAACAAAGTCAGGGAGCTCCCATGCTGACAATAGAAAAGGTAAGCGAGGATATGGTCAGGCTTGGCGGCCGGTTCGATGCGAGTCAGGCGGAGAAGGCGGCTGCCGGGCTTTCAGACTACAATAAGACCATCACCATTGATATGGCAGATCTTGATTACATATCGAGTATGGGGCTTAGTGTGCTGGTGCAGACATACAAGAGGCTGAACGAAAATGGAGAGGGGTTGCGGCTGATCAATCTTAACAGCCACGTAAGGGATGTCTTCAGATTTACACGACTGGACCAGGTTTTTGATATCGTGGAGGATGGATGAGATCAGCCCCAGGACGGGAGCCCGATACCTTTGCATTGATTCGAGGTGATTTGCAAATAGCTGTTGAGGGGTAAGCTACTATTTATTATTATGATGGGTATAAACAACTGCCTTGTAATATTATGCCCATAAATGTCAGATAAAGATGATCAAGAACTGGTTTCGGAATGCCTGAACGGGAATAACAGGGCGTTTGACAAGCTGGTGTTGCGATACCAGCTGCCGATGTACAGAACGGCCCTTGGTATCGTGAAAGATCCGGATGCCGCCAGGGATGTTGTCCAAAACGGGTTTGTAAAATCCTGGGAGAAGCTCGCAACCTATGACAGCAAACATCGTTTCTATAGCTGGCTGTACAGGATCATCATCAATGAGTCGCTGAACCATGTCCGCAGTGCACGCAGGCAGGATCTTGTGACTTCGCCTCAAGAAGACGATCAGACACCATTTCTCATCATGGTGAATAAAGAGGAGCACCAAAGGTTGTACGATGCCATAGGACAGCTGGGCGACGATCAAAGGATTGTGCTGCACCTGAGGCATTTCGAAGAGCTCAGTTATCAGGAGATTGCCGTAGTGCTTGAGATTGACGAGAAAAAAGTAAAATCAAGACTATTCAGTGCGCGGATGAAGCTTAGGGAGCTTCTCAAGCATGCGTGACCGGTGCTATCAGCAATCTTCTAATGAAGATTGTTGCACCTGAAGGTTGAAGGCCGCAAAACCATTCGGGTTCCGCCATTCAGCCCGTCTGGATTTCCATTGCCGCAAGTCCAGTGCAGAGACACAGGAATTTTTTTTTACAATCCCCGCCAACTTTTTTTGGACTTGTGTGTAATTAGGATAGAAACAGCGATATACACAAACCAGCGTGCAAAAAGGAGCAATATCATGGAAAGCAAGATTATAAACCTCATACATGGCGAAATCGACGGTGCCAACAGCCCGGCAGAGAGCCGTGAATTGCATGCCATACTGGAAAGGGACCAGGACGCCCGCGCACTATATGATGATCTGCTTCGGATGTCTCAGGACCTGAGCCAGATGAAATCAGAAATTGAGCTGCCTGAGTCCATTTCAGAGCATGTCAGGCAGGAGATTGAACTGAAATTAGCAACTAGAAGCAAAGCAAGTAACAACATCCATAGATTAAATACGGAGGGCTTTATGTCCAGGTTAAATTTCATATCAGGAAAAGCGGCTGCAGCCATATTGGCTATTGCAGCGGTATTGATAGTAGTTGTATTCGTCACCTCCGATTTGCCGCAGCCCGGCGAAGGTGATGTAAGCGGTACGATCGGTGTTGATGGTGTTGAACGTGCGGACCGGTACAGGGGTACCCAGATGACCGATGCCGATGTTAGTCTGGAAAACCCGGAGATCCAGCAGTTGCTCCAGAGCGACTCCTTTCAGCGTCTTGTTGCTTCCGGGGAGCTGCAGAGACTTGCCGAGAATGAAGCGTTCGTCGCCATAATGGCCAGTGCCGATTTCAACCGGCTGTTTGCAAGCGCCGATTTCAACCGGCTTCTCGCCACGGCGGACTTTACCCGTCTGGCAGCCAGTGCCGACTTCAACCGTTTGTTTGCCACGGCTGATTTCAATCGTCTGTTGGCCAGTGCCGACTTCAACCGTTTGTTTGCCACGGCTGATTTCAACCGTCTGTTTGCTACGGCCGATTTCAACCGTCTGTTTGCCACGGCTGATTTCAACCGACTTGCTGCCAGTGCTGACTTCCAGAACTTGATGGCAACGGCCGACTTCAACCGTCTGCTCGCCAGCGCCGACTTTCACGGCATCGTAGCAAGTGCTGATTTCAATCGCTTGGCCGAAAGCGCCGACTTCCAGAATCTGATGGCCACCGCTGACTTCCGGAACCTTGCCGCCAGTGCCGACTTCAACAATCTGCTCGCCAGCGCCGACTTCAATCGCCTGCTTGCCAGCGCCGACTTTACCAGGCTTCTTGCCACGGCCGACTTCCACCGTCTGCTTGCCAGTGCCGACTTCCACAGACTTGCCGCCAGTGCCGATTTCCAGAGGCTTGCCGCCAGCGCTGACTTTCAGAGACTGGCAGCCAGTGCCGACTTCACCAGGCTGATGGCGACCGCTGATTTCCAGAACCTGATGGCCAGTGCCGATTTCCAGCGCCTGCTCGCCAGTGCTGATTTCAGCAACCTTCTTGCCAGTGCCGATTTCGCAAATCTTATGGCCACTGCCGACTTCAGGGACCTTGCCGCCAGTGCCGACTTTCAGCGCCTGCTTGCCACCGCTGACTTCCACAGGCTGATGGCCACCGCCGATTTCAGCAGATTGATGGCCACCGCTGACTTCCACCGCCTGGTTGCCACCCACGACTTCGGAATGTGATGGCAGATGAGAAGACAATGCAAATAATGCGCATCTGAATACAACCGGATGCTGCCAAAGACCAGAAAAGTGCCTCAAGATGACGGGGGCGCTTTTCTGTGTTTTACGCCACGAACCAGACAACTCTCATTCCCGATCAATGTCAAAGACCCGGACATTCCGGCCGCTGTGCCACTGCAATCCGTTTTTATTGATTATAACGGCACTTTTACTGTTTGGACTCCCCAGAAATGCAGCGGCACAGTTTGAATCAGTGAAAACCGAAGATGTCAACCTGATCTATTACAACTTCGGCCACGAGTACCTGATCAACCACACCCTTCGCAGTTACACCAATGCGCTCCGGTTCCATCAGGATAAGTTCGGTTATGAGGTCAGGGAGCCGGTGACCCTTATCATGACGGATATCGGTGACTTTGCAAATGGCGGCGCGTCGGCGGTTCCCAACAACATCATCCTGATGGGTATCGCCCCGTTTCACTATGCGTTCGAAACAAATCCGGCCAACGAGCGCATCAATGTGCTGATGAACCATGAGCTGGTGCACATCATTGCGCAGGACAAACCCTCCGCATCCGACCGCTTTTACCGCACCGCATTCTTCGGGAAGGTCCACCCCGACCGGCATGATCCCATCTCCGTTTTCTACAGCTACCTGACAGCTCCCCGTATTTACTCGCCGCGCTGGTACCACGAAGGCATTGCCGAGTACATGACAACCTGGATGTCGGGCGGCATCGGACGGGTGATGGGTGCCTATGACGAGATGATGTTCCGCACCATGGTCCGGGATTCCGCGCACATGTACGACGCGGTCGGACTCGAATCGGAGGGCACGACCATCGACTTCCAGATCGGGGCCAACTCCTACATGTACGGCACAAGGTTCATGACCTACCTCTCACTTCACTACGGTCCCGATTCCCTGCTTCAATGGGTGTCGCGCGATGATGGGAGCCGGCGCTCTTTCGCCCGCCAGTTCAGGCAGGTTTACGGCGCATCACTTGATGAAAAATGGTCGGAGTGGATCGCATGGGAAAACGAGTGGCAGCAGGAGAACCTTCGGAGGATACGGAACAACCCTGTGACACATGCCCGCATGCTGTCCCGCAATCCGCTGGGCGGGGTGTCCAGCGGGATTTACGATGAGGGGAGGGATCGCATATACGTCGCTGTGGACCTGCCCGGGACCGTATCCCACATCGCATCCATCAATCCCGAAACGGGGAGCATGCGGCGGGTCACTGACGTCCGGGGATCGGCGCTCTATTTTGTGAGTTCCCTGGCTTATGACCCGGCCACATCCACCCTGTTTTACACCAACGACAACAACAACTGGCGCGACCTGTATGCCGTGGATGTCAACACGGGGAAGAGCCGGCGGCTTATGAAGGACAGCCGGACCGGCGATCTGGTGTTCAATCCGTCCGACCGCTCCCTGTGGGGCATCCGTCATTATAACGGCATTGTCTCCATCGTCCGGATTCCGTACCCGTACCAGGAATGGAACCGGGTGCATTCCCTGCCATACGGTGAGGATCTGTTTGACATGGACCTGTCCCCCGACGGCAAATGGTTGAGCGCGGCGACCGCGAATGTGAGCGGACACCAGAGGCTGGTGCTGCTGAGCACCGACTCCCTGCTGGCGGGGAAATATCAGCCAGAGGAGATTTTCGATTTCGAGGTCAGCTCGCCCTCCAGCTTCACCTTTTCAAGCGACGGGAGGTACCTTTTTGGCTCCACCTACTTCAGCGGGGTCTCCAATATCGTGCGCTATGATCTGGAGGAGAAACAGATGCGCTGGCTCACCAATGCCGAGACGGGGCTGTTCCGGCCGGTTCCGGTAAGCGCCGATTCCCTGCTCGCCTTTGAATACACGGGAACCGGGTTTGTGCCTGTGAAGATCCCCAATGAGCCGGTGGAGCGGGTGAGTGCCATCCGCTTTATGGGCCAGGAGGCGGTGGAGCGCCACGAGGAGTTGAAAGGGTGGATGCTGCCCCCGCCCAATCCGGCGCGGTTCAATGTGGATGAGATGGTGATTGAACGTTCGTCCTACTCCCCGTTATCGAACCTCAGGCTGATTTCGGCCTATCCGATCGTGCATGGGTACAAGGACTACGTGGCCGGCGGGCTGCGCCTGAACGTGGCCGACCCGCTGCGGCTTCACAATATCGGCGTCACGTTCTCCTACTCGCCCCACCCGAGCCTTCCGGGCGATGAACACTGGCACGGGTCCTTTCTGTACGAAATGTCGTCGTGGAGCTTTTTCGGCAACTACAACGGCACCGATTTTTACGATCTGTTCGGCCCGACCAAGCGAAGCCGCAGGGGTTACTCGCTGGGAATGGGGTACCAGAAGGATCTGTACCGCGACATCAACCGCACCCTCAACATGAACACCACCGCGGCCTACTACGGCGGGCTTGAGCGGCTGCCTGAATTTCAGAACATCATCACCTCGTTCAGTGAGTTTTTCTCGTTCAATGGCAAGCTGACTTACCGGGACATGCTTAGCTCGCTGGGCGCCGTGGATTACGAAAAAGGGTTGCTTTGGGAGATCAACACGTTCAACAACTATGTGGAGCGAACCCTCTTCCCCCGGATCAACCAGAACCTGGATTACGGATTTGCCCTGCCGGTAAGGCATTCGTCGCTCTGGTTCCGCACATCCACCGGATACTCTTTCTCCGACAGGGATGAGCCCCTTGGGAACTTCTACTTCGGCGGGTTCGGCAACAACTGGGTCGATCATCTGCCGAGCAGGCGGTACCGGTTGTTCTATTCCTTCCCGGGCGTGGAACTGAACCAGATTGGCGGCACCAATTACGGCAAGCTTATGACCGAGCTGGCCCTTCCGCCCGTGCGGTTCAAGCGGGCCGGATTCATGAACCTGTATGCCACATGGGCCCAGCTGAACCTGTTCGGGTCGGGGCTGGTCACCAATGTGGACCACCCGGACACCCGCCAGCGCTACTACAATGCCGGGGCGCAGTTGGACATCCGGGTGGCGATTTTTTCCATACTCGAGTCCACTTTTTCTGTTGGATACGCCTCTGCCTGGGATTACGACACCGGAAGGCGCAGCGAGGAGCTGATGGTATCCTTGCGGCTGCTCCGATGACCTATTCCGCAATTCCGGGTGGGTGGATGTGTACCTTGAGTGTGAATTACAGTCCATTTGGCCATGCTTATCTTATGGAAAATCATAAACTGTCAACATTGAAACGACATTGACCATGGGTGCAGCCATCGAAATTGCCGTGGCGTTTCTGCCCATTGTGCTGTTTCTGCTATTCATGAAGCTGTTTGACAGTTTCAAGCTCATCACGGCCAGGCTTACCC
Organism: Balneolales bacterium; assembly: GCA_007132975.1. GTDB lineage: Bacteria > Bacteroidota > Rhodothermia > Balneolales > Natronogracilivirgulaceae > SKNL01. The sequence goes on along the minus strand of SLNO01000018.1, from coordinate 3,037 downwards.
TTGCTGCATTGTGCGCCGGCGCTCTAGCGGCCATCCTGGCGGTTACAGCAAATCAGCTGCTCTTCAACTGGACGGGGCTCGACACCGCCGCCTTCTCAAGGTTTGTCTCCCCGGTGAGCGAAGAGCTGCTCAAGATCCTGCTGATCATCTGGCTCGTCCATGCAAACAGGCTGGGATTCCTGGTCGATGCCGCCATTGCCGGCTTTGCCGTTGGCGCCGGTTTTGCCATTGTCGAAAACATCTACTACATGAGTGTTCTTGTGGATGCGGGCCTTGCCACGTGGCTTGTGAGAGGTTTCGGCACCGCGGTAATGCACGGGGGCGCAACGGCCATTGCCGCCATCATCAGCAAGGACCTGGCCGACAGGAAAGTGTTGCCGCCCTTCCTGGTCTATCTGCCCGGCCTTGGCGCGGCCATTCTCATCCATGCGCTTTTCAACATGTTCCTGCTGCCGCCGCTGACGGCCGCGTTGATGGTGTTCATCCTGCTGCCACCGGTTTTATACCTGGTGTTCCGGAGAAGCGAGCAGAATACGCGCGAATGGCTGGGTTCCGGGCTGGACAGTGACACGGAAATGCTGCGGCTCCTGCTGGCAGGCAACATTTCGGAGACCAGGATCGGCCAATACCTGAAATCCATCCAGGAGAAATTCTCTCCGGATGTGGTGGGCGACATGATCTGCTACCTGCGTGTGTACCTCGAGCTGTCCATAAAGGCAAAAGGGCTGCTGATCATGAAGGAAAACGGCTTCGACCTGCCGGATGATCCCGAAATTGAATCACAGTTTACGGAAATGGGCTTTCTTGAAAAAAATATTGGCCGGACCGGGATGCTTGCGATCCAGCCGCTTTTAAAAATCAGCAATACCGATCTCTGGCAACTGCACATGCTTCAGCAGGAATAGGCCGGGCAGCTGTGATTCTTGAAGCTCTGGCGGATTAAAAAGGAAGGACCCGAGCAGATCAGTCCCTGTCTATCATTAAGATTTATAAAGTATTCGGCAGGAATAGTTTATGACATCTCACCTCATTTACTTTATAAGTGTCATGGTATTTGTAAGCACAGTGCCGCCGGCATCAAGCCGGCTGATGTAAAGTCCGCTTGAGGCATGCCGGGCATCCCAGGAAATGCTGTGATAGCCGGCGCCCTGGGTTTCGTCGACCAGAACGGCGACCTCGCGTCCCAGCAGGTCATAGACCGTCAACCGGACCCGGGTTTGCTCCGGCAGCGTGTAGGAGATAACGGTTTCAGGATTGAAAGGATTGGGATGATTCTGATGGAGCCGGACGGTTGAAGGGGCGTCCCTGGGGTCACCTGTACTGGTGGGTTCTATCTCCTCTTTAAAACTCGCAATGCTGAAGTTGTTGAAAGTAACGCGGTTTCCGTTGTCAGCGGCCAGCAGCGCAGGGTCTCCGTCGAATCGGATCCGGATCCGGAAGTCCGGGTTGTCACGGGCGGCTTCGATCTCACTGAAATCGATCTGGTAAAGCCGGTATGTGGGTTCGAGCGGAAGGCGGTTGCGGTCGAGACCGTCGTATGTCCACTCGCTGCCACCGTTTTGTGAGGCGCCGGCCTCATCCACCGAATAATCGATCAGCAGAGCTTCGGCGGCGCCTTCGTCCATGGCGGCAAAGCGGAACACGACCTTATCCATGCCGGTGGTCGGCACTTCAAAGATCAGCGCGTTTTCCCCGCCGTCACCGGTGAACGGCTGACGGACTTGCAAGGCGCGCATCCGGTTGGCGTCGAACGGACGTCCATCGTTGGCAGTGGGATGGTAGTTGATGTCGGTGGGACGGTTCCGGCGCTCCATGGAGGCCTTCCGCCACTGCGGATGTCCCTCCTCGAACGGATATCCATCCAGGGCCGAATGAAACCGGACTCGGGCCGCATCCACCAGGGAGTAGTTGGCCTCGATGGTTTCCAGCGGGGTGTTGTTGACCATCTCATCCCCGAAATACCAGAAATAACGCAGCGGGTTCTGGATGTCGTCGGGCGGGGTGCCCATTTGTGAGTCGATCCAGTCGAGCCGCTCGCCGATCCACCAGGTCATGTATTCCAGTTCATCCTGATAGGTGTCGCCGACAAAATGGTTGGGCCAGACCCATGTGCCGAGGATGTTCCACCGCTGGAAGTTGCGCTCCTGGGCCTCGTCCAGCAGATCGGCAAAGTGCCTTATCAAGCCGGTTATGTGTTCGGTGGAGAACGGGCCCTGCCGAAGTTCCCACCAGCGCAGGCGGTAGCTTTCGGCGAAGTCGGGGTCCTGGAACAGGCGTGTGTACCAGCCGTTGAGGTAATCGCGCGTACTGAGCTGAGGATAATACCAGCCCTGGGGCTGCCAGGCCTCGAGGTAGTTGCCGTTGCCGAGGCTGATGTTGAAGTCCCAGACCGGACCCATGACCAGGCGTCCGCCGCGGTCTTTGTGCAGGAATGTGCTCAGGCGGTAGCCGTCGATCTCCTTGAGCGCCTCAGTGATGAGGTGGTGGTCGATGAACGATTCCGGGTCCAGCCAGGCGGCGTACCCGGTTTCGGGATCGCGGTAATTGCTGCCGAACAGCGCGGTCTCCAGGTCGCCGATGTACTGCGCAATCCAGCTGCGCTGCTGCGGGGTGATGTCCTGGTGCTGTGGACGCACCAGCGCGAAGCCGGTGTTCCGGTTTGTACTGCGGAAGTGCACGTCGCGGTCGTAGTTGATGATGTAACCGCCGGTGATTTCGGGTGCGGAGTTGTCCTCCGGCTCGATTTTAGTGATGTTGACGCGGTTGTTGTCCCACTTGATGCGCTCGACCAGCATGTAGACGCCGTGGTAGTGGCTGCTGGTGACCGGACCGTCGCCTTCGTGCAGGAACAGCTCCACGAAGCGGGTGCGCGGTGCGTAGCGTCCCATGTCGCGGCTGAGCTGGTAGGCGATGGCATTGCGCATCAGCGTTTTATCGTCGTACGGGGCGTGCATGATCCAGTTGTTCTCCGACGGCATGCCGAGGATCGGCTCGTTGCGGTTCTCGCCGTCGTCGTCGATCAGCCGCACACCGAACT
>SLNO01000067.1 GCA_007132975.1 Balneolales bacterium | reverse complement strand
GGTCACCACCGCATCCATCGTCTCATGCCGCAGGGTGATGGTCTTGGTGGCCGTATTCATGCCGAACATGCCCACTTCGGTGTCGGGATCGTGGAACACCGCGTTTTCATGACGCAGCTTGAGCAGCCACTGCCATGTCTGGTACAGCGCATTGCGATCGGCGTCCTGGTAATAGTTCCAGCGGATGGGCTTGCGGCCGGTCCGGCCCGGATCGGTCGGCAGGCACTCGCCGTCGGTGCCGTCGCCGGGCTTCAGGCATTCGCCCGGTCCGCCGCCGTATCCCAGTTCGCCGAACTGCCAGATCATTTTGGGACCGGGAATGGTGAAGAAGAACGCACCGACAAGTTTCTGCCGGTCCAGCGCCGTTGGAAGCTCCTGGATCCGGTAACTTTCCATCTCGTTGCCATAATTCAGGTTCCTGAACATGAGCCACTGCTCGTCGTGGCTCTCCATGTAGCCGATCAGGTTGGGCACCTGCCAGCCGCGGTTGCGGTAATAGACGCCCGAGAAGTTGGACCGTCCGCCACCGTGCCAGCCCATGGAGGCTTCGCTGTAGCTGCGATTTTGATTGCCCCAGAGCAGCATGCCGGCGCGGCCCTGGTCCACACCATGGTTGGCCAGCTCAATCTCCTCCTGGTTGTCGGCAAAATGCTCCAGGATGATGTAGGCATCCGGGTCGCACTCCCACATGCGGTCGGCCATGCGCTTCAGGTTCACAATTCGCTCGGGATTCGGGCCCTGCAGCAGTCCGCCGTCCTGCACGTTCGTGGCAAAACCTTTGGTGAGGTCGAACCGGTATCCATCCACATTGTACTCCTCAAGCCAGTAGCAGTTGGCGCGGTCCATCCAGTATTTGATGAACGGATGGTCGTGGTTGAGGTGGTTGAAAACGTTGAACTGGTGGCCGGGACCGATCAGCGGGTTGGTGTCGCGCGACTCACCGTAGAGCCGGATAAGCGGTGATTTGCCGGTGGCATGGTTGTAGACGACATCGAGGATGACGGCCATGCCGCGTTTGTGGGCCTCATCCACCAGACGGCGGAACTGGTCGGCCGGGCCGTACGCCTTGTCCAGGGCCAGGTGGTGGTTCGGGTTGTAGCCCCAGCTGTCGTTGCCGTCGAAATTGCTGACCGGCATCAGTTCTATGGCATTGACGCCCAAGCGCTTGAGGTAGTCGAGCGTGTCGGCGAGGGTGGCGTAGGTGGCATCCGCCAGAAAATCGCGGATCACCAGCTCGTAGATCACAAGTTCGGAGGGATCCGGGCGCACGTAATCGGTGGCCTGCCACTCCCAGGGCTCCTGTCCGGTCTGGAGGATACTGACCGGGTGCTCGGTCTTACCGTGCGGATATTCCTTGAGGCCGGGATAGACCGATTCGGAGATCCACCGGTCATTCCAGTAGGAGAGTACTTTATGGGAGAACGGGTCGCTCAGGCGCAGGTCCCCATCCACCAGATACTGAAAGCCGTATTCGACGCCGGGCTCAAGCCCGTTGATGGTGATCCAGTAGAGCACACTGTCGGGGCGGGCGGTTTCGCGGCTGAGCATGTATTCGGCCGATGGCTCCCAGTCGTTGAAATCGCCGATCAGGTAGACGAAGTCCTTTTCGGGGGCCCACAGGACGAGGGTAGCCATGTCGTCCTGGTCGTGGTAGTTGATGCCAAGCCGTTTGCCGGCGGGTACGGGCGCTTCGGTCACAGGCGGGTTGACCAGCACGGTGAAGGAGGCTTCGGCGCTGTTCTCGTTTTCGTCCTCTGCCATGGCGCGGACGGTGCGCGTGCCGCTATCGGTGAGTTCAAGGTCGTAGACGATTCGAGCGGAGTCCACCTGCACCACGGAGACGTCATCCACAAAAAGCTCCATCATCACGATGTCGCTCTCCAGGCCAAACGAGCTGACTTCCACCGGGATGGTCTGGCCCGGATCCACCATGAGCGGACCAAGGGAGGGCAGCGATGGTCGGTCGAAGCGGACCGTGACAATGTCGGAGTAGACATCCACAAAGATATCGCCTCCGTCGGTGGCCCTGCCGGTGCGGCTGCCGTTGGAGTTGCGGAACACGAAAGCAAGCTGCTGCACCTCTTCGGATTCGGGCACACCGTAGTAGTCACGGATCATGCCGATATCAAGGGAGTAGAGATCGCCGTTGATGCGTGTCAGTTGTGCCTTGGGAATGTTTACGGGCCAGTCAGCTACAACATAGCGCCAGCCGCTGGGGCCGCTGCTCTGATCGGTGATGACACCGGTGTGGGCGTAGATATCACCGGTATAGCCAGCCAGACCGCCATCCCCCTCCGAGGCATCGAAAAAGATGGTCACGGGTCGGTCAATGGTTGGGAATGCCGGGTCGGTGGTGACTACCTGGGCAATGGAACTCCCTGATAAAAGCAGAATGATGACAAAGAAGAGGGTGGATAGCGATCGGTTCATGTGTTTGAAAATTTTGACTTATAAGGTCACATAGAACGTCCATAACGTTTTCATCATAGCCCTGTGTGTCCGGGTGATGTCCGGTCATGGACATTTCTTCAGTAATTTGATTGTTTAAGTGGCGATACTTATTCGGCAGGTACGGCTCTCTTGTTTCTTTTGTTGAATCCAGCGTACCCAGGCGATGATGCGCGAAGGATCAGGTCCGGCGAGAATACGGTGTGGGTGATGTCGGAATCTTTGTCTTCTAGACGTCCCACCATTTTTTCGATGGCCAGGGCGCCCATCTCGTACATGGGCTGCCTCATGGTGGAAAGGCCGACATATTCGGAGAATTCCAGGTCGTCAAAGCCAATGATCGGAATCCGGTGGTTATGGTCCCGCATGGCCTTGATGGCGCCCAGTGCCTGGATGTCGGAGGCGCAGAAGCAGGCGTCCGGCGGCTTTTCAAGGCTAAGCAGCTTTGACATGGCCTCGTAGCCGTTGCTTTCGGTGAAACCGTCGCGCTCCATATCATCCCCGGTGACGATCATGGCCGGGTCCACCATGATCCCGGCGTCTTCCAGGGCACGACGGTACCCAAGCACCCGGTCCACGATAGGCTTGGAGTCGAGTTTGGCGCAGACCATGCCCAGGGAGCGGTGGCCTTGTTCGATAAGGTGGGATGTGGCTGTGTAAGCCCCTTCGATGCTATCCACGCTGATGGTGTCATAACCCGAGTAGTACTCGTCGATGAGCACCACCGGGACGTTGTACTTGTGGAGCAGCTGCCATTCACTGTCTTCCAGGTGGACGGATATAACGATGTATCCCTCGCCCCAGCCCCGCTTCATGATATGATCGGCCTGGCTGAGGAGATTGTCGGCTATCTTGACATTGAAGATCTGCAGGTCGTAATCGTAATCGGCGATCTTGCCCTGCATGCCGGCCAATACCTCCATAAAGAAGTAGTTGGATATGACCGGCACGATCACGGTTATGATCTTTGTTTTCTTGCGGGCCAGGCTTTGCGCCAGGGCTCGCGGATGGTAGCCGAGGTCGTTGGCGACGGCAAGTACTTTTTCCCGCGTTTTCCGCGTGACACAGCTGCTGTCATTGAAAACCCGGGAAACGGTTGCGATGCTGACACCGGCTTCTCTGGCAATATCATATATGGTCGGATTCAATCGGATAACCTCTGAATACGTGAATCGATTGGACGGATAGTTAAGGATGCAACCGGAGCAGCCGAGCGCCGCTCCGGTTGCATGGACACAAATCTACTTGATAAGCATCATTTTGCGCTGCTGTACAAATTCACCTGCCTGCAGGCGGTAGATGTACATGCCGGACGCAAGGCGGGCAGCATCAAACGGAACGTTATGCGTTCCCGCTGTCATCTGAGAGTTCACCAGCGTTGCAACCCGCTGGCCAAGGATGTTATAAACATCCAGGCGCACATCCTGCGTTTCCGGAATGGTAAAGCGGATGGTCGTGGTGGGGTTGAACGGGTTCGGGTAGTTCTGATCCAGGCTGTAGGCAACCGGGGTCTGAACATTGCCATCATCCGCCGTGTTGGCGATGGCGGCATAGTCAGGTGCCGTTTCCACGGTCAGAGGCTCATCGTTGAAAGCCTCGCCGCCGAACCACTCAAGCACCGCCAGTTCGGGCTCGGCCGGCCAGGTGGATACCAGAATGCCGTCAAAGTCTTCCACGCTGACCGGGGTGATGAACTGGTAGTAACGGCGTCCGCTGCCGAAGCCTCCGCCGTTCCAGCTGATTGCACCTTCGCCAACGTTGGGCTGGCCGTAGCCGATCACGAAACCTAACGCGTTGACACTTGGCAGCTGGGCATCAATGGTGATTTCATAGATGCCATCTCCGTTGGTGTCTTCCAACAGGTAGTTTTCATTACGGAAGATATTCGAAGACTCTTCAACGTGTTCAGGTCCGGTTCCAAAGCCCTGGGTGAGAGCAAAGATCTGCTCTTCAAAGGCGATGAACACAGAGTCCTGTCCAGGAACAAACCGCTCTTCGGCATCGGGCACCGTGGTGGCACGGCTCATGTCGATGCGGATGGTGATCGGGTAGGTCTCCGGAGTGCCTTCGATGAAGTCTTCCAGGATTACCGAGGCACCGGCCAGGTCGTTGTAGAATACGTAACCGGGGTCTTCGGGATAGGTGCGCTGAACCGGAGCATTCTCTATGAAATAGATCCGGTCAGATCCGCCGGTCGTTCCCGGCTCTTCCCATCCGGCGCCAAGGCTCAGATTGGGCACGTAGTTCGGGCTTTCATCGTCCTCACGGCTGTCATCCCACAGGATGAAATACTTGTAGGCGTAACGCTGCCCAACAGCTACCAGATTATCTCCCGAATAACTTCGAGTGAGCTGGTATCGGTCCAGGGTCGGGTTGAACGTGAGTTCGTCGCCACCACTCCAGCCCTGGAAGTTTCCGCGCAGTTCCACGGCATCCAGCGCATCGTCAAAGATACCCAGGTTGATGAGCACGTTGACGTTCACTGCGAACTGAACGTCGGTTTCGATCAGGTCGACATCTTCGGTGGTAGGACGCTCGCCGTTGAAGAATTTCCACTGCAACGTGGTGTCAGCGATTTCAGCAAGGCTGGCCGTTCTGTCGGCCCCATCTTCCCATCCAACTGTGGCTGTTTCAGTAACGAATTTGTACTCGAAACTGCTGTTGGCAGCAAGGGTGTCTTCGTGCACATAAAGCACGCCGGAGTAGAAGACGTTATTGCTCTCTTCCATGCGGTCTTCTTTTTGCAGATACAATGCCGTGGTACCCCAGTCGTCAGGGTTGCCAATAACAGCAGGTGTTCCGCGCACGCCGACTTTATGATCGGGATTCTCAGGATCGAACTGACCCTGCTGGACCCGTGCACCAACGTTGACGCGGAAGAAGATACCCACGGAGTCGGGCTTATCTTCGAAGACCTGCACTCTGTTGTAGAACGTCAGGTCAAGAACCAGGGGCTCGGCCTGGTCGGCGGGAATCGTCAATGAGCGGTTGTCACCGGATTCCCAACCTTCATTGGCAGTGGACTCTTCGGGATCCAGGGAGAAGCCGGTCCAGAATTTGAACTCAAATTCATCACCGGGCATAGCCATCAGGGAAACCCTCCAGTAGTCGCCGCCAATGTTTTCACCGAGAACTTGACTGTCGGCTCCCCATGTCATTCCGGCAAAGGGATAGTCACCGCGAAGCTGAACCACATCGCCGGCTTTCAGTGTATCGGGAACCGTTGCTGCGTTGAAATACATCACGACAGGAACGGCATCAAGGGCCGGGCTCATGTCAAATTTTGCCACGGCGTTATTGGTGCCGACGACATAGACGGTCTTGGCTTCGGCATCGATTTCAAGTGTGCCAACACCGTTCAGGTTGACATTGGGGCCGAGTTGCGCCGTGCGTCCGATCTTGGTGATATTTTCAGCGT
>SLNO01000131.1 GCA_007132975.1 Balneolales bacterium | reverse complement strand
GACAACGTGGCCATGGAAGTGAACCTGATCCAGCCGGTAGCCATGGAAGAAGGACTCCGGTTTGCGATCCGTGAAGGCGGACGTACGGTAGGTGCCGGCGTTGTAAGTAAAATTCTGGACTGATAAACATCCATCCGGAAACCCACGCAGGCTCTGTTAGATTTGTACGGGTGTAGCTCAATTGGCAGAGCAACGGTCTCCAAAACCGTAGGTTGGGGGTTCGAGTCCCTCCACCCGTGCTATTCCGACAGGCACATACATATTTATGAATAAGATCACGGAATATTTTCAAAGTGTGAAGAAGGAGATGAGCAAAGTCTCCTGGCCCACACAGCAAGAACTCATCGACAGTACGGTCATCGTTGTCGTCTTCTCCATCATTGTATCTCTTTTCATTTTTGGAGTTGACCGCGTTTACAGCACTGTACTGGAACTGATCTTTGGATAACATGGAAAATCAGCAACGGAACTGGTATGTCGTGCGCTGTTTCTCCGGCCATGAGAAGAAAGTGAAAGAGTACCTGCAAAGGGAAATTGAACTTCATGGCTTTGAGGACAGGATCAAGGAGATACTGATTCCGAGTGAAACGGTAATAGAAATCAGATCCGGCAAGAAACGGACCAGGGAAAAGAACTTTTTTCCAGGGTATATGCTTGTGGAAGCAGTTTTCGACGATGCCGTCAACAACCTGATCTCCAACGCTCCTTCTGTCATTGGATTTCTGAAAAACGACAAAACCAGCACCCGTCCCACACCCCTCAAGCAGGAAGAAGTGGACCGGATCCTGGGCAGGACGGCACAGAGCCAGGATGACAGCGCAAGCCTCGTTGAAATACCGTTCAAGAAGGGCGATCTCGTCAAGGTGATTGACGGCCCCTTCAAGGATTTTGACGGAACGGTTGAGGAGGTTTATCCGGACAAACTGAAGTTGCGGGTTCTGGTGAGTATCTTCGGCCGCCGTACACCGGTGGAAGTGGATGTGAACCAGGTAGATCCCGATGCCTGACCTGTAACGTCACTCAAAATGCATCCTGACAGACAAAACCGGATGCAACAAGAAGGTTAATCGAATTATGGCTAAGAAAGTAAGCAAACTAATTAAATTGCAGATCATGGGCGGACAGGCCAACCCTGCTCCCCCCGTCGGACCAGCTCTGGGTCAGGCCGGCGTGAACATCATGGAGTTCTGCAAGGCGTTCAACGCACGGACACAGCAGAATACCGGAACCCTGATCCCGGTTGTGATAACCGTGTATCAGGACAAGTCCTTTACATTTGAAACAAAGACCCCGCCGGCCGCCGTTCTGCTCAAGCAGGCACTCAAGCTCAAATCAGGGTCGGGTGAGCCGAACAAGATCAAGGTCGGAACCGTAAGTTGGAGCAAATGCAAGGAGATTGCCGAGGTCAAGATGAAAGATCTCAACGCCTTTGATATTGACCATGCCGCCGAAATGATCGCAGGTACGGCCAGGAGCATGGGGCTCAGAGTTGATCGAAAAAAGTAACCATTTTCAGGTTTTAAAATATGCCCAAAAGAGGAAAAAAATACATTGAAGCTCAAAAGCTGATCGAGGCCGACAAGGAGTACGATCTTGCTGAAGCTGCCGAGCTGGCAAAAAAGACTTCTGTCACGAAGTTTGATGCCTCTATAGATATTGACATTCGTTTGGGTGTGGATCCCAGACACGCCGACCAGATGGTCCGCGGAACGGTCTCCCTGCCGCATGGCACCGGAAAAACCGTACGCGTCCTGGCGCTTGTCAATCCTTCCAAGCAGGACGAAGCGCGTGAAGCCGGAGCCGACCATGTGGGACTCGATGACTACATCGAGAAAATCCAGGATGGCTGGACGGACATCGACGTGATCGTCGCCACCCCGGACGTCATGGGTAAGATCGGACGCCTTGGCAAGGTACTTGGTCCCAGGGGACTGATGCCCAACCCCAAAAGCGGAACGGTCACCATGGAAGTGGCAGACGCCATCCGTGATGTCAAGGCTGGCAAGATCGATTTCCGTGTCGACAAATACGGTATCCTTCACACATCCATTGGTAAAAGCAGTTTTGAACCGGACCAGCTGAAGGACAATGCCGAGGCATTCCTGAAGACCGTTATCAAGCTTCGCCCCGCTTCGGCAAAAGGGGTTTACATCCGTAGTGTTTCCATCAGCTCGACAATGGGGCCAAGCATTCCCATATCCCGCTCAGCTGTACAATCTTAAAACGACAGTAACGTTCCATGGCTACTTTAGCGGAAAAACAAGAAATCGTAAAAAACCTCGTCGAGGAGCTCAAGGATGCGGACGCCATCTACCTGACCAATTTCAAAGGTATGTCCGTGGCCGAGCTGAATGAGCTGCGCGGCGAGTTTCGCAAGAACAACATCCCCTACAAGGTATACAACAACACCCTGTTCCGCAGGGCGCTGTCCGAAGTCGGCAAATTCGAAGGCCTCGCAGACCACACGGTCAACGAAACAGCCTATTCGATTATCAAAGGTGATGCGGCTGTTCCTGCAAAAGTCCTCAAAAAGTATCTGAAGGACAAGAAAAAGCCGGAATTCAAAGGTGCGGCCATTGAAGAGGATATCTACACGGCTGAACAGCTGGATGTCCTGGCTGCAATGAAATCCAAAGAGGAAGTGATCGGTGATATCATCGGACTGCTCCTCAGCCCAATCAGCAATGTTATCGGCGGACTCCAGTCCCAGGGGTCGAACATTGCAGGTGCAATCAAAACCATCGCCGAAAAAGAAGACTAACAGATTTTTTTTAACTGACAAAACAACCAACGGGAGTACAAAGTAATGGCAGACGTCAAAGAAATAGCAGAACAACTGGTAAACCTGACCGTTAAAGAAGCAAACGAACTTGCAAAAGTCCTCGAAGAAGAATACGGTATCAAGCCGGCGGCTACGGCCGTTGCCGCTGCACCTGCCGCTGAAGCAGCCGGTGAGGCTGCCGAAGAGCAGACCGAATTCACCGTAGTACTGAAATCAGCTGGTGGCAACAAAATTGCCGTCATCAAAGAAGTTCGCGGTCTCACGGGTCTTGGCCTCAAAGAAGCCAAGGAACTCGTTGATAGCGCCCCCAGCAACATCAAAGAAGGTGTTGACAAAGCGGAAGCTGAATCCATCAAAGAAAAACTTGCAGAAGCAGGAGCCGAAGTCGAGCTTAAATAAGACTTCCTTTCGCTTTCATTTCACCAGGCCAATATCGGGAAACCGGTATTGGCTATTGGTGTCTAATGGGTTTTGTGTGTCAAACAACAGAACCCTTCTCTATTTTTGAATACCTAGTCACGGTTGTTCCATCAAATCGTGTGCGCACATCCATAAACTAAGGACGAGGTAGCCTTGAGTAAAAGCAACGCCATCCAAACGCATACCGGACGCATATCCTTCGCTCGCACCCAGCACATTTTAGACTACCCCGATTTTCTTGATGTCCAGATAGAATCTTTTCGCCGCTTTACGCAGTGGGACATCGACCCTGAAGACCGGGAGGAAATCGGCCTGCAGAAAATCTTTTTAGAGCACTTCCCGATCCAGGACACCCGGGAACAAAGCACGCTGGAATTTATTTACTATTCGGTGGATACGCCCAAGTATTCCATCGAAGAGTGCCAGGAGCGGGGACTGACCTATGCGCTTCCCCTGAAAGCAAAACTGCGCCTTTCGTCATCCGATCCCGGAGACGATGCCAGTGAAACCATTGAACAGGAAGTGTTCCTCGGGGACCTTCCCTGGATGACCGAAAGCGGGACCTTTATCATAAACGGTTCCGAGCGTGTCATCGTAAGCCAGCTCCACCGATCCCCCGGTGTGTTCTTCGGGCAATCGCTGCACCCTAACGGCAGCCAGCTTTATTCCGCCCGGGTAATCCCGTTCAAAGGATCGTGGATCGAACTTACAACGGACATCCGTGACGTCCTGTGGGCCTACATCGACAGGAAGAAAAAGCTTCCCGTCACAAGCCTGCTCCGCGCCCTGGGGTACGCCACCGACTACGAAATCCTGACCATATTTGATCTGTCGGACGAGGTCAGCATCAAGACGGCCAAAGCATTCAAGGATGCTGTCGGCAGAAAGCTGGCTACCGACATAGTCGAAGAGGTGGTTGAAGAGGTGGTCGATGACGAGACCGGTGAGGTGACCGAAGCCAGGCGCAGGAACATCCTGTTCGCACGTGACTACGAGATCACCGACGAGGACTTCAACGCATTCAAGGGTGCCGGGGTGACCAGCATTCACGTACTGAAGTCTGGTGATGAGGAATACGAAGAATCGGTTATCCTCAATACCCTGCGCAAGGATGCTACCCACGATGAAGAAAGCGCTCTGGCCGAGGTTTACCGCCAGATCCGCTCCGGTGACATGCCGGATATGGAGACGGCCCGCGCCGTTCTGGATCGCCTGTTCTTCAGCGACAAGCGCTATGATCTCGGGGAAGTCGGCCGTTACCGCCTGAACAAACGGCTCCACCTTGATGAGCCGCTGGACCTGCAGGTGCTCACCAAGAGCGATATCATCGCGATTATAAAGGAGCTGATCCGCCTGAAGGATCTGAAATCACAGGTGGATGATATCGATCACCTGAGCAACAGGAGGGTCCGTACCGTAGGTGAGCAGCTTTCCCAGCAGTTTGGTTTGGGACTGGCGCGCATGACCCGCACCATCCGCGAGCGTATGAACTCCCGCGATGCGGAGCAGTTCACCCCGCAGGACCTGGTCAATGCACGTACCATCTCAAGCGTGATCAACACCTTCTTCGGGACCAACCAGCTCTCCCAATTCATGGATCAGACCAACCCGCTTGCGGAACTGACCCACAAGCGCCGGATGTCGGCGCTCGGGCCAGGCGGTCTGACACGGGAACGCGCCGGATTCGAGGTGCGTGACGTCCACTACACACACTATGGACGCCTGTGTCCCATCGAAACTCCGGAAGGTCCCAACATCGGCCTTATATCGTCACTTTGCGTGCACGCCAAAGTCAACGATTTCGGGTTTATCGAGACTCCCTACCGCAAGGTTGAAAAGGGCAACGTAACCCGCAAGATCGATTACCTTGCCGCCGAGCAGGAAGATGAAACCATCATCGCCCAGGCCAATGCCATCCTGACCCAGGACAGCAAATTCGAGAACGATCTGATCTTCTCCCGCTTCCGCGACAGCAACGTTGGTCTGGCATCGCCTGATGAAGTGCGCTACATGGACATATCGCCAAACCAGATCGTGTCGGTTGCGGCGGGAATGGTCCCCTTCATCGAGCATGATGATGCCAACAGGGCGCTCATGGGATCCAACATGCAGCGTCAGGCCGTGCCGCTGCTCAGACCGGAGCCGCCTGTTGTTGGTACCGGCCTCGAATATCGCGCCGCGCGTGATTCCCGTGCGCTCATTGTTGCCGAAGGCAGCGGTGAAGTAGTCTACGTCAGCGCCACGGAAGTCCACATCCGCTACAACCGCGACGAATTGGAGTCGCTTGCGCATTTCGACGACGGCGTTATCCGCTACAATCTCAGGAAGTTCGAACGCACCAACCAGGACACCACATCCAACCAGCGTCCGCTGGTCAAGGTGGGTGAGAAGGTGGTGGAAGGACAGCCCATAGCCGATGGCTGCGCCACACAGAACGGCGAGCTGGCGCTCGGACGCAACCTGCTCGTGGCCTTCATGCCATGGCGCGGTTACAACTTCGAGGATGCCATCGTGGTAAGTGAACGCGTGGTTTCCGAGGATATCTACACATCCATCCACGTCCAGGAATTCGAGCAGCAAGTCCGTGATACCAAACGCGGCGAAGAGGAACTCACACGCGAGATCCCGAACGTCAGCGAAGAGGCCACGCGCAATCTGGATGAAAACGGGATCATCAGGGTAGGTGCCAAGATCAAGCCGGGTGATATCATCGTCGGCAAGATCACTCCCAAGGGCGAAACCGACCCGACCCCCGAGGAGAAACTGCTCCGCGCCATTTTCGGCGACAAGGCCGGCGATGTCAAGGATGCTTCGCTCAAGACGCCTCCGGGCGTATCCGGCGTGGTCATCGACACCCGCCTGTTCAGCCGTAAAAAGGATGAGCAGCTTTCCAGGAAAGAGGAGAAGGACCTGGTAGAGCGCGAAAACGAGATGTACCGCGAGCAGCTTGCCAAGCTCAACACCCAATGGGCGGATCGCATCTACAAGCTTCTCAAGGACAAAACCTCCCCCGGAGTGGTTGACCATCTTGGGAACGAAGTGATCCCCAAAGGCGAAAAATACCGCAAGCAGGTATTTGAAGGGATGGATCCGCTGGTGCTCAAGGCCCGTCAGCCATGGTGCCAGGACGACAAAATCAACGGACACATCTACACGCTGCTGCAAAATTACCGCAGGCTGCGCCGCCAGTACGAAACCGACCTGAAGCGGAGGAAATACTCCATCCAGGTTGGCGATGAGCTGCCCCCGGGCATTGTCCAGAAGGCGAAAGTCTATGTGGCCAAGAAGCGCAAGCTTGGTGTTGGCGACAAGATGGCCGGCCGTCACGGCAACAAAGGTGTTGTGGCCAAGGTAGTCCCGGCCGAAGACATGCCGTTCCTTGAGGATGGAACCCCGGTGGATATCGTGCTGAACCCGCTGGGCGTACCCTCGCGGATGAACCTGGGTCAGATCTATGAGACCATCCTGGGCTGGGCCGGTCAAAAGCTGGGTGTCACGTTTGCCACCCCGACGTTTGACGGCGCCACCTATGATGACATCCAGGGCTGGCTCGAGAAAGCCGGATTGCCGAAAGACGGTCGCACTTATCTGTACGACGGACAGACGGGCGACCGATTCCAGCAAATGACAACAGTGGGCTACATCTACATGCTCAAACTGAATCACCTCATTGAGGACAAGATCCATGCCCGCTCGATTGGGCCCTACTCGCTGATCACGCAGCAGCCGCTGGGTGGGAAAGCACAGTTCGGCGGCCAGCGTCTCGGGGAGATGGAGGTCTGGGCACTGTATGCCTACGGCGCATCCAACATCCTGAAAGAAATGCTCACTGTAAAAAGTGATGACGTGAAAGGTCGCTCGAAAGTCTACGAGGCCATCGTGAAAGGTGAAAACCTGCCGGACGGTACCACGCCCGAATCCTTCAACGTGCTTGTAAGAGAACTTCAGGGTCTTGGACTCGAAGTAGGCATCGAATAGGACAGGTTTCTCACTGACAGCGAACAGTTCAACTTTTTCAAACATCTAACGGAGGTACTTCCTTGCCGTTTACAAAAAGCGAATCCGTCACAAAAGATTTCAAAGGTATTCGTGTCTCCCTCGCGTCGGCCGAATCGATCCTTTCGCGGTCGAACGGGGAGGTGCTGAATCCCGAAACGATCAACTACCGCACGTTCAAACCGGAGAAAGACGGTCTGTTCTGCGAAAAAATCTTCGGTCCGGTCAAGGACTGGGAATGCCACTGCGGCAAGTACAAGAGGATCCGCTACAAGGGGATTATCTGTGACCGCTGCGGTGTAGAAGTTACCCGCAAAGCTGTGCGCCGTGAACGCATGGGGCATATCACCCTGTGCGTGCCTGTGGTGCACATCTGGTACTTCAAGTCCATGCCCAACAAGATCGCTTACCTGCTCGGGCTTTCATCCAAAAACCTCGAAAAGATCGTTTATTACGAGAATTTCGTGGTGGTGAAGCCGGGACTGGCGCGCGACCTTGGATACAAGGTGGGCGACATGATCTCCGAAGAGGAATATTACGACATCATGGGCCAGCTGTCCGATGACCATCGCAGCCTGGAGGATGATGATCCGGACAAGTTCCTTGTGAAGATGGGGGCGGAAGCCATTGAGGCGCTCCTTGCCAACATCGAGCTGGACAAGTCCGCCTACAAATACCGCGAGGCCGTCAAGAATGAGACATCGGCCATGCGGAAGAAGAAATTCCTGAAGCGCCTGCAGGTCATCGAGTCGTTCCGTGCGGCCAACAAGAACCGCGAAAACCGTCCGGAGTGGATGGTGATGCGGGTCATTCCTGTGATCCCGCCTGAACTGCGTCCGCTTGTGCCGCTGGAAGGAGGGCGTTTTGCGACCTCCGACCTTAACGACCTCTACCGTCGCGTGATCATCCGCAACAACCGCCTCAAGCGCCTGATCGACATCAAGGCGCCGGACGTGATCCTGCGGAATGAGAAGCGCATGCTCCAGGAGGCTGTCGACTCGCTGTTCGACAACTCGCGGAAAATGAACGCGGTGCGCAGCAACAACCGTCCGCTCAAGTCGCTCAGCGACATGCTTAAAGGCAAGAGCGGCCGATTCCGCCAGAACCTTCTTGGAAAGCGCGTCGACTACTCCGGCCGTTCGGTGATCGTGGTTGGTCCCGAGCTGAAGCTGCACGAGTGTGGCCTGCCCAAGGAGATGGCGGTTGAGCTGTACAAGCCGTTCATCATCCGCCGCCTGATCGAACGCGGTTATGTCAAAACGGTCAAAAGCGCCAAGAAAGTGGTCGACCGCCGCGACGATGTGGTCTGGGATGTACTTGAGAAGGTGATCGACGGACACCCCGTGCTTTTGAACAGGGCGCCGACGCTCCACCGCCTCGGTATCCAGGCATACCAGCCGGTGCTCATCGAGGACAAGGCCATCCGTCTGCACCCGCTCTCCTGTACGGCGTTCAACGCTGACTTTGACGGTGACCAGATGGCGGTCCACTTGCCGCTGAGCCACGATGCCATCCTCGAAGCTTCCGTGCTCATGCTTGGTTCGCACAACATCATGAACCCGGCCAACGGAAGCCCGATCACCGTACCTTCGCAGGACATGGTCCTCGGTATCTACTACCTGACCAAAATGGCCGACGGAGCCAAGGGAGAAGGCAAGACCTTCGCATCCCCTGAGGAAGTGAAAATCGCTTACGACCGCGGACATGTGGATCTGCACGCCAAGATCAACGTGCGCATCTCCTTCCAAAAGGATGGCAAAGAGCAACGAAAAGTCTTCAAAACCACGACCGGCCGCGTTCTCTTCAACGAGATCATCCCGAATAAGCTGGGTTACATCAACCTGACCTTCGGCAAGAAGGAGCTGAGAAGCCTGATCGGCGCGGTGTTCACGGAGACCGGAACGCTGAGAACGGCCCGCTTCCTGGATGACATGAAGTACCTCGGGTTCGAGCATGCCACCATCGGTGGACTCTCCTTCAGTCTTGAGGATATCGTCATTCCAAAGGCCAAGGCGGAGTACATCCAGCAGGCCCAGAATGAAGTGCGCCTGATCCAGGACCGTTACGAAAACGGTTTCATCACCGATAACGAGCGTTACAACCAGGTGATCGACAAGTGGACCAGTACCACGAACCGGGTATCCGAGACGCTGTTCCAGGCGCTGACCGAGGACAAGGGCGGTTTCAACCCCGTGTTCATGATGGCCGACTCCGGCGCCCGGGGTTCCAAAGAACAGATCCGCCAGCTTGGCGGTATGCGCGGTCTTATGGCCAAGCCGCAAAAAAGTTCGCTGCAGACCGGGAACGAGGTTATCGAACAGCCGATTCTCTCCAGTTTCAAGGAGGGCCTGACGGTTCTCGAGTACTTCATCTCGACGCACGGTGCCCGTAAGGGTCTGGCCGATACGGCCCTCAAGACAGCCGATGCCGGGTACCTCACCCGTCGTCTGGTGGATGTGTCCCAGGACCTTATCGTGACCGAGAATGACTGCGGTACCCTTCGCGGTATCCGCATCCAGGCGCTCAAAGACAACGAAGATATCGTTGAGAGTCTGGAAGATCGTATCCTCGGACGGGTTTCTATGCACGATGTGTACGACCCGCTTACGGATGAGCTGATCGTAAGCTCCAACGAAATGATCGACGAAAGGATCGCATCGAAAGTGGCCGAAACGTCACTGGAGGAAGTTGAGATCCGCTCGGTGCTTACCTGTGAATCAGCCCGCGGTGTTTGCGCCAAATGTTATGGCCGTGATCTTTCCCGTGGTAAACCGGTGCAGGTTGGTGAGGCGGTCGGTGTGATCGCTGCCCAGTCCATCGGTGAACCCGGTACGCAGCTTACGTTGCGGACCTTCCACGTGGGTGGAACGGCATCACGTCTTGAGGCCGAGTCGCAGCACAAATCAAAATTTGCCGGAAAGGTGGTGTTTGAGAACGTCCGTGCCGTTGATTACGACGATGGCGAAGAGATCACTACGGTGGTCCTTAGCCGAGCCGGTGAAATCAAGATTGTGGATGACACCGATAAGACGCTAATCACCTACAACATCCCGTACGGATCGGAGCTTCTGATCGAGGATGGCGACATGGTTCCCAAAGGTGTCCCGCTTTGCAAGTGGGATCCTTACAACGCGCTAATCTTCTCCGAGTTGGACGGTTCCATCGAGTACCGGGATATTGTTCACGGTGTAACTTACAAGGATGAAACCGATTCCCAGACGGGACACAAAGAGAAGGTGATCACGGATACGCGTGATCGCAGTCTTGTACCTACCGTTATTGTGAAGGGCGAAGGCGAACGCATCCGCGAGACAACGCTGCCAGTTGGTGCCCACGTTGTGGTGGATCATGGCGAAACGGTGTCATCCGGACAGGTTCTTGCGAAAATTCCGCGTACCTCGGCTTCCAAGTCGAAGGATATCACGGCAGGTCTGCCGCGTATCACCGAGCTGTTTGAAGCCCGTCCGCCGAAAGACCCGGCTGTTGTTTCTGAAATTGAAGGCGTGGTCAAGATGGGCGCCCGCAAACGCGGTTCCCAGGAAGTGATTGTCACCAGCAAGGACGGAACCGATAGCAAAACCTATCTGATTTCCCTGGCCAAGCACATTCTGGTGCAGGAAAATGATTTCGTGAAAGCCGGCCAGGCCTTGTCTGACGGTGTGATCATGCCGCAGGATATCCTCAATATCCTCGGACCCTTTGCAGTGCAGTCTTATCTGGTGAATGAAATCCAGGAAGTGTACCGCCTGCAGGGAGTGAAAATCAGCGACAAGCACATCGAGACGATTGTGCGGACCATGATGCAAAAGGTAGAGATCACTGATTCCGGAGACACCATGTACCTGGAAGGCGACAAAGTGGACCGTTTTGAAGTGAACCGGACCAACGACTCGCTTATTGGAAAGTTCGTGGTTACCAACCCGGGCGACAGTGACGTGCCGCTGGGTACGCTCCTTGAGCGTCGTGAAATCCGCGAAATCAATGCCAAGTTGATCACGCAGGACAAGAAGGAGATGGAAACACGTCCGGCGGAACCGGCTATTTCCAAGCCAATCCTACTTGGTATCACCCGCGCCGCGCTGTCTACCGACAGCTGGCTGTCGGCATCTTCCTTCCAGGAGACCACGAAGGTCCTTACCCAGGCAGCGATTGAGGCGAAAGCCGACAACCTATTGGGACTCAAGGAAAACGTGGTGGTTGGACACCGGGTGCCTGCCGGAACCGGCCTGCGCAAATACCAGGACATCATCGTTGGTTCCAAAGACGATATGGAAGATGTTGGCGCAGCCAGCAGGGTCTTCCAGGAGCTTGGCGCCGACAGTCCCGCTGTGCAGGATGTGAAGCAGGACGAGGAGCAGTAGCTGAAAGACTCCTCATGAAAATGAAAAAGCCTGTGTCGTTAATCGGCACAGGCTTTTTTTTTGATGTCATGGAGCAAAGCTATCCAGCTTTCACATGGAAGTGAGAGGGAAGATGCCCGGTCATGGACATTTCAAATGGTCATCCTGAGACAGCATTATGAAAGCAGCGAACTGGGAACCCGATCACTTCTTACGGGCCTCACCGATATTTTCAAGCAGTTTTTCGGCTTCGGAAATAAGATCTTCCGCTCTCTTCTGGGCTTCCTCAACAACCAGGTCGCCCTCTTTTTTTGCATCGGAAACGAAGCTGTTCTCATCCTGGAGCCGGTCAATGATTTGACTAAGCTCATCCATGTAATTGTTCAGCCGATAGCTGATTTTATCACGTGTATTGGCACCTTTGTCCGGTGCATACAGCAACGCAACCAGTGATCCTATAACGGAGCCTGAAACCAGGCCTAAAATGAAGCCTTTTGGGAAATTACTCATGACGGAACGGTTAAATATGGGGGGTGAACGTGAATTTTTGTATTTTCAGGAAGATATGCTTTTTTTTTAAAGAGAGCGAATTCTCTGATTGTCTTAGAATAAAGAACCGATTTCCATTATAACACAAAAAAAATAGGACTATTGCGATGAAATTTTTTATCGATACAGCAAACCTTGCAGAAATCCGTGAAGCTCATGCCATGGGTGTGCTTGATGGCGTGACTACAAATCCGTCACTTTGTGCCAAAGAGGGGATATCTGACTTCGAAAGCTTCATAGCCGAAGTGTGCAGTGTGGTAGAGGGCGATGTTTCCGCAGAAGTGGTATCCACAGACTATGAAGGAATCGTGGCCGAAGGACGCAAACTGGCTGACATAGCTGAAAATGTAGTGGTCAAAGTGCCCCTGATCAAGGAAGGCATAAAGGCGATCAAAACGTTTTCAGACGAGGGAATCAAAACCAACTGCACCCTTTGCTTCTCCCCGACCCAGGCGCTGGTGGCGGCAAAAGCCGGTGCCACATACATATCACCGTTTGTGGGCAGACTGGATGACATCTCCACCAACGGTATGCAGCTGATCGCAGAAATCGTGCAGATTTACCAGAACTACGGGTACGATACAGAGGTCCTCGTGGCCAGCATCAGGCATCCCCTGCACGTTGTGGAAGCAGCACAGATTGGAGCCGACGTGTCAACCATGCCTTTCGGTGTCATCGAACGGCTGATCAAACACCCGCTTACCGACAACGGCCTCAAGAACTTCCTCGCCGACTGGGACAAACTTCAGAAGTCACTTAACAAGTAGTGACCCTTTCAACTGTTTGCATCTGCAGCTGAAAAAGTTGGTTTCCGTGAATGGATGAGCCCGTCCGTCTGCTGATCAGATTGATGGCAGGGCATGGCCAGACTCTGCATTTACGCTAATGCCGTCACGTCACGCCGATCCGTTGAGCGGAAGATCCTGCTTGATCAGGTTTTCGGCAATGACGGATGATGACAGTACGCCGGGAAGGCCAGCACCCGGATGCGTTCCGGCCCCTACGAAGTAAAGATTTCCGAATTCCTCGGATCGGTTGTGGGGGCGGAACCACGCCGACTGAGTCAGCAGCGGCTGCACCGAAAACGCCGATCCCTTGTAACTGTTGAGCGTGTCACGGAAGTGGAGCGGGTCAATGTGGAGCCGCGCCTTGAGATGCTTGCGCAGATTGGGCAGATAGTTTTTCTCGAGGAATTTGAGGATGCGGTCTCCGTACTCTTCTGCGGTTTCGTTCCAGTCAGTGTCACCGTCCAGGTGAGGCACCGGTGAGAGTACATAGAAAGACTCGCCACCTTCAGGTGCCAGTGACGGGTCGGTGTATGTGGGCATGTGAAGGTACAGCGAGAAATCATCCGCCAGCACTTTCTTGTCAAAAATGTCAGTGAGCAGTTCCTGGTACCGATTGCTCATGATGATGTTGTGGTGCTTGAGCTTGGTGTCGGTGTAGCGGCGGTCCGTTCCGAAATAGAGCACGAAAAGCGACATGCTGTACTTCATCCGGTCGAGCTTCCGGTTGGTGTAGGTTTTCCTCAGCGGTTCGTCGATCATGTATCTGTAGGTGAACGCGACATCAGCGTTGGAGATGACCGCATCGGCCGGGAAGAAATCGTCGCCGAGTTCCAGGCCCTCGACCCGGCGGTTCGCATCCACCCGGATCCGGGAAATCTCGGTGTTGAGGTGGATTTTACCGCCCAACTCTTCGATGAGTTTGACGAAGGCGTTGACGATGGATCCGGTTCCGCCCATGGCATAGTGCACGCCCCATTCCCGCTCCAGATAGTGGATCATGGAGTAGATGGAGGTGGTGTCAAAGGGGTTGCCTCCCACCAGAAGCGGATGAAAGGAAAAGCAGCGGCGGAGAAACTCGTTTTTCACATATTTTGATACGTATTTGTAGACACTCTGGTGCGATTTAAGCCGGATCAGGTCGGGCGCCACCCGCATCATGTCCATGAACGAGAGAAAAGGCTGATCAGCCAGCTCCACGAAACCCTTCTCGAAGATGGGCTTGGTAGTTTCCATGAACTTGCGGTAGCCCTCCTTGTCCTCCGGATTCCAGCGGTCGATTTCCGAGTAAATGAAGTTCTCGTCGCTGTTGTAATCGAAGTGCTTGCCCTCATGGTTGAAAATCCGGTAGAACGGCTGGCATGGTACCAGTTCAAAGTAGTCGCTGCGCTTTTTCCCCGCTTTTTCGAAAATCTCGTCGAACATGAAGGGCGCGGTGATCACGGTAGGGCCGCCGTCGAACCGGAAACCGTTCTGTTCGTAGACATAGGCCCTTCCCCCGGGCTTGTCCCTTTTTTCAAACATTTCAACCTGGTATCCCTCTGATAATAAACGGGCAGCTGCACCCAGCGCACCGAAACCGGTTCCGATAATGGCAATCTTTTTGGACATTGTATTTCTGTAATGGGTGGAAAAAGCGGAAAAATGATTGCGGGAAAGAAAAAATACACTTGAAGCGATGCAATCAATTTAGTGAAAAATCCGAACACAGGTTTGATTCAAAGCGTTCATCGGAACAGAAATTATGCGGGATGTCACTGGTTTGGAACAGGTTGCAGGGTTGGCTGGATTTGAGGCTGGCTTGATGTTAGAGATTGCTGGGGAGTAGAGACTGGCTGGAGTCAAGAGGTCGCAGGAGGTTACAGGTTGGCGTTCACTATTGGAAGCAGCCTGAGACCACGGGGATTGTTGGCGGCATGATTAAGCACGCCGATCTGGATGCCGTTGAGATGGCGGGCATAGTTGTAAAGCCCGATGGTGACACCCTGCTGCGTTCCGCGGATATGGTTGAAAGCACTGATGCTCACACCCTTTAGGGTTCCGTCTTCGATGCGGAAATAGGCCGGAGCGATAAAGGCGCCCCTGGCAAGCTCAAATGCGCCTGCTGCCGGACTCACCGTTAGGCCGGAGAGATTGGGGGATGCGATCCCGAGCCCGGCAAATGCGATGCCCCTGATGGATTCACCGGATGCAATACCAAGCCCGGAGAGCATGATACCCTGGATATCGTCCCCGGCTGCCAGTCCAAGCCCGGCGATGCTGATCCCGGTGATGGATCCGCCCGCGGCCGTGCCGATGCCACCGAAGCTAAAGCCCCGGATATCTTCACCAGCCCCAAATCCCAATAAAGCGGCATTCAGTCCCGAAACATTGTCACCAGCCCCGAAACCGAGCCCGGCAAGGTTGATACCCCTTATGTTGCCATCGGCGCCAAAGCCAAGCAGGGCCGTACTGATACCGGAGATATTACCGTCGGCCCCGAAGCCGAGTCCGGCCATGTTGATCCCTGTTACATTGCCATCGGCCCCGAAGCCGAGTCCGGCGAACGTTACCCCCGAGAGATTGCCATCGGCTCCAAGACCCAGTCCGGCAATATTCAATCCACTTACATTGCCGCCAGAACCGAAGCCAAGTCCGGCCACCGTAATCCCGGAAATACCTTGCCCGGCACCAATGCCGAGCAGTGAAATCTGGATTCCGCGAATGGCCTCATGGGCAGTGATACCGCCCAGCGCGGCGGATATTCCAGTGAGGCTGGCGCCGCCCGTCATCGGAAGGCCGATGGCCAGACCTCGGACCACACCATAAGAGGGCTCCCTTGGTGAGAGGATGGTGATATTGGCTCCGTTTACCCGGTTGAGGTTGGTGTCGCGAAAGTTGAAACGCAGTCCGTGCACTACGGGAACATTTCCGAACGCAATGCCGTGGTTGGCAAAGGTTAGTGAAAGCCCGCCGCCGGAGGGGGCGTTGGCGGTATTGGCGGGGCTGACGGTCATACTGCCGGAGTTGACGGCTGCATTGGCCGGACTGTCAGTCTGCACACCTGAATCCAGTGCAAGGGTTTCGGAAGGATCCAGTGCAGGAAATGCTGATGAATCGAGTGCCAGAACTTTGGCAGCGCCGGCAAAAAACACAAAAAGTGCCAGCATTGGCACCACAAATCGCCTGATTGAGGCGCAGGCGATTATCCCGTCAAATGAAATGATGTTTGATTTACCCATGACCTTGAATACGCAATGTTTGAGTTCCTGTGGACACGTGGTGGCAGGCAATCAGGAATCGGTACAGCAGTCAGGCAGGGAAGATCTGCAATGGCATGCAAATCCGTTGCTAATGTCCGGAAAGCGGGCACCACTAACCCGTCACTACGTAATCGGCAGGAAATCGTTTCAGTTCTGCACCTGGCGGATGTAACCCTCGTACCCGTCCCGCTTGAGGCGCTCCAGGTCACGGCGCGCGTCAGCAGCGCTGCGATACCGTCCGTAGTACACCCGGTAGACGGTGCGTCCGTCCACCTCGCCGGTGGCCACTCTCGTGCGCGGGATCTGCGACGAATAGGCCTCCGCATCGCTTCGGCGGTGGTATGCCGCCAGCTGGATCGTGAACTCCTCCCGACGGATATTCCCCTCCCCGCGCGTCCGGATCGGCTGCTCGGAGCTGACCAGCACCAGCCGGACCGGGGCGATGCCCGAATCCACCATGTCGATGCGCCGCGCTGCTTCTTTGGACAGGTCGATGATCCGGCCGCGGGCGTACGGTCCGCGATCATTGATGCGCACGTTTACCGATTTCCCGTTGTCAAGGTTGATCACCCTGACCACCGTATTGAACGGCAGGGTCCGATGCGCGGCGGTCAGGTCGTTCTGGTTGTAGGTCTCTCCGTTGGCGGTAGTGCGGCCGTGGAAACCAGGCCCGTACCAGCTCGCCTCGCCCTGCTCAAGCACGCTCCCGTGCCGCGTGGTGCCGCAGGATGCCAGCAGCATCAGCATCACGGCAAGAAGCGCAAATCTCATTGGCCGGTAATATCTTGAAGTTCCAATGCTCATTTTTCAAGAAAAGATTCGGGTGGATGTGGCTTCAGTCGATATCCACGACCCGGAAAATAAAGAATTTCAGGTAGCCGGTCTCGGGCATTTCGGGGAGCACGGGATGGTCCATGGCGTGTCCGCCGCGGCAGACCATCTGCACCCGGCGTCTGCTGTCCCGGCAGCCCCGCATGACACTGTCAAGGAACGCCTCTTCGGTGATGTGGTGGGAACAGGAAGCGGTCGCGAGGATACCCCCGGGTTCGAGCAGTTCCAGTGCGGCCCGGTGCAATTTGCGGTAGCCGCGAAGCGCCGGCCCGACCGACTTGCGGTTGGTGGCGAAATTGGGCGGATCCAGGCTGATCACGTTGAAGCGCTCCTTACCGCCTGCGGCCGCATCCGGCAGCCACTTCATCAGGTCGGCCTTAAGGGTGGAAACGGTTTGGTCGAGGCCGTTCTTTTGGATGTTTTTTACGGCGAATTCCAGTACGGTTTCCGAGTCGTCGATGGCCAGCACCTCGCCGGCGCCCGCCAGCGCGGCGTGCATGGCAAAGCCGCCGTAGTGGCAGAAGGCATCAAGCACCCGGTCGCCGGAGCGCACAAAACGGCGAAAAACCATCCGGTGGTCCCGCTGGTCGATGTAAAATCCGGTTTTCTGTCCCTCAAGCGGGTCCACTAGATAGGACACCGAATTTTCGGTGATGAGCACCGGTATTTCGCTCTCGTCGCCGATCAGAAACTCTTTTTCCTGCGCCAGACCCTCTCTTTCGCGCATATGGTGGTCGTTACGCAGAATGATAAAGCGTGGATCCAGCAGCTCCCGGAGCACATCCACAACGATATCGCGTTGCTTTTCCATGCCGGCGCTGAGGATCTGGAGCACCAGCCCGTCACCGTAGCGGTCGACTATGAGACCGGGCAGGCCGTCGCTTTCGGCGTGGACCAGCCGCACGGCGTTGGTGGCTTCGGCAAGGGGTTGGCGGGACTCGAGGGCGCGCTGCAGCCTGCCGGCGAAGAACGCGCGGTCGACGGTGACCGGCTTGCGGCTGA
The DNA here is from genome assembly GCA_007132975.1 of Balneolales bacterium. GTDB lineage: Bacteria > Bacteroidota > Rhodothermia > Balneolales > Natronogracilivirgulaceae > SKNL01. Next base: position 1,988 of record SLNO01000131.1, on the reverse strand, counting down.
GAAGGCGCACGGCGATAAGCGAGTTGGGGTGGTAGAAGCCGACCCCGGCAATACGGTTTTCGGATGTTTTGACGGCTACGATCTCGCCGGGATCGGGACGGTCAGCGGACGGCAGCAGCTCATTGCTGAAAATCCATAGATGCCCGTTCCTGAGCCGCTTGTCTTTGCCCTTTGCGATTGTTACTTCAGGGTACTGGTTTTTTGCTTCGCTGTGCATCTGCAGTGTCGTTGTTTTTATGCGGAATCTGTTGGATATTTAAGATAGGGCTTTTTACGCGCAACCTTGCATTGCTTGACAAAAACCGGAGGTTTTATGGAGGGAAACGTGAAACTCGAGTGCGTCCAGGGAGATATCACCCAACAGGACGATCTGGATGCCATTGTGAATGCGGCCAATGCCGAACTCAGGACCGGTGGCGGCGTTGCGGGCGCCATCCACCGTGCGGCGGGACCTGAACTGGAGGAAGCCTGCCGGCCTCTTGCGCCCATAAAACCAGGCGAAGCAGTCATCTCACCGGCCTTCGGGCTTCCTAACAAAAAAATTATCCACTGCCTGGGGCCCGTCTTCAATATTGACAAACCGTCAGATGAGCTGCTGGCGCGCTGCTTTCGGAATGCACTGTGGCTTGCCGATGAGGAAAATCTGGTTTCCGTGGGATTCCCGGCCATATCCACCGGAGCGTTCGGCTATCCGCTCGAAGAAGCCGCAGAGGTGACGGCCGACGCCGTCCACTCGGTGATCTCCGACCTTGACAATGTGACGCTGATCCGGATGGTGCTGTTCGGCGATAAAGACCTGGTGGCCTTCCGCAAGGCGTTCCGAATGGGCAGATAAGAGGGCCATCCATCGGTGGGAATGCACCCTGGTCATCGGTGGGAACGCACCCTGGACATTTGAAGCCAGAATGTGAATTTGTTTGGGCGACATCCCGCATCCACCAGAACGATTTTGCAGCCTGAACGTATAACCTGACAGACCGGGAGGAAGACCGGCCGGTAAAGGGCAGAGCTATGTATTAGCAGCTGCATTTATTTATTACATCGACAATCAGATATCATTACAATGAAAGAATCTCAGAAATCATTCAGTATCCGGGCATTTGTCTCCATACTCATGGCATTTGCCTTCCTTGGGCTGGCGATATCCGGAATCATTTTGTATCTGGCGCCGTCGTGCAGTGTGGCGGAGCGCATGGGGTGGACGGTCGCTGGCCTCACCAAGGATCAGTGGTCATCCACGCATCAGGTCACCGCGCTGTTTATCCTGATTTTGGCCATCATCCACCTGTTTGTCTACAACTGGCGCACCTTCATGTGTTATCTGCGCGACCGCAGGTCAAGGCGCATGGCGCAGCGCGACAGGGAGGAGGCCGAGGGAGGATGGTCGATGCGAATCCCCCGGGAACTCATTGCCGCAGTAGTGGTTGCCGTGGTAATGTACGCAGGTGCCCTGACGTTCATTGCGCCTTTCGGCTGGCTGGAAGAGGGGCGGGATGTCATCAAGGAGCATTACCGCGAAAAGGATCCGGGCGGTGGCGAAGGACGGGGACGCAGAGCGCTTGAGCGGGAAACGCAGAGCCTGCAGGTGGCACCCGACGGCGGGATGTATTACGGCAGAAGAAGTGCGGATAAGGCGGGATCAGACGGAGCCATGAACGACAAGGCAGCGCTGGTTGCGGGTGACGAAACTGTAGCAGAGTCGGCCAGTATGACCCCGGTGTTGGAAGAGCGAGCCGGAGAGGAAGTCCACAGGGATGGCAGAGGTGCCGGATCGGGTGCGAGGGATGGCTCCGGCCAGGGACGTCGCCGCGGGATGGCTGAACGCACGGAGTAGGCCCACTTGCTGTCAGACCCGCCATAATCACGGCCATAATCAGTCCGACCATAATCAGTCCGACCATAATCAGTCCGACCATAATCAGTCCGACCATAATCAGTCCGACCATAGTTTGGCAGGACGTAATCAGACAAGCCGTAAAGTTACGGGT